>CAYOFK010000108.1:0-5883 GCA_964403185.1 uncultured Rikenellaceae bacterium
ACAGGATAGATGGCATCCGGTTTCGCCGGTTTTAGTTTTTTCCATGACCGCTTAGAGCGGGCAGACGGAGTGGTATGATTTGGTGCGGGGTTGCTGAATTGTTACATTGCCCTGAAGCCGAATGCGGATTTTCTGTAGAACGAACCTCCCTGCAAGTGCCGGCAGGCTGGCCGGTTCGTTTATTGATCTGCAGGATCAAGGATATTGACAAGTCCGTGGACAGGCATAACCCGTAATGAATATTTTTCATGAGTCTTTGAATGGTTTTTAATAAAAAAAGTATAAGTTCGTTTATCGGTTTCTTCTCTATTGCCAAGAAAATGCCATTAAAAGAATTACCTGACCTGACCCAATGGGTCAATGATTACACCCCTGACTTATATTCCTGGGCTTTACATAAAACATCTGATGAAGAACAGGCAAAAGACCTGGTGCAGGATACATTCATGGCTGCGGCGGAAAAGCTCCCGACCTTTAAGGGTGAAAGCTCACCAAAAACCTATCTGTTTTCAATCCTTAATCACAAAATCATTGATTACTACAGAAAAAAATCTACCAAGCCGGTAAATGTCGAAACCCAGGTATTTTCAAGATTCTTTGATGAAGATGGAGAATGGCGCACAGAAAAAAAACCCCGGGACTGGCATGAAGAGGAAACCAATATTCTTGATGATGAAAATTTTCAAACCGTATTTCAGGAATGCATCAACCATTTACCTGATCAATGGAACGTGTGTGTTACCTCAAAGTACCTGACGGAAAAAAACAGCGGGGAAATTTGTCAGGAATTGGGAATAACCCCTACCAATTACTGGCAAATGATGCACAGGGCAAAGTTGCAATTAAGAGAATGTATTGAAAAAAACTGGTTTAAATATTAGGGCTATTGTGAAGCGGATCATGCACATATTATTTCTCTCCTGCCTGAAAGCGACTGAACTGATTGAGAAAAAAATCCATTTCAGGCTTACACTTACTGAAACCTGTCAGTTAAAAATGCATAAAATGATGTGCAATGCCTGCAGCCGGTATGAAAAGCAAAACCTGTTTATTGAAAACAACATCAAATACCTGAACTATATGTCGCAAAGAGAAGTTGACGTAGAACAGCTCAAACATTCAATCAGGGAAAAGCTTGCCAATTAGAAGAAGAGGTTTCGTGGCTGAGACCTGGAACCTGAAACCTGAAACAACAGCCTCTGAGCCCCGTTCAACAGGTCATCCTGAACTCGTTTCAGGATCTGATTATCAGGAAACAGATGTTGAACCACTGGAAAAAGTTCAGGGCTAAAGCCCTTTTATGGTGTTCCGTCTTATCACTCCGCCCTAAAGGACGGAGTTAGTTAGCGGATGTTTCTGCGCTTTATAATTTCACTTTGCCTGTCTGCCGCACAAAGCCATTTGAAAGGCGGGAAGGACGGAGTTAGTTAGCGGATGTTTCTGCGCTTTATAATTTCACTTTGCCTGTCTGCCGCACAAAGCCATTTGAAAGGCGGGAAGGACGGAGTTAGTTAGCGGATGATTCTGAGCATTATAATTCCACTTTACGCGTTTGCTGCACAAAGCCATTACCTTCATCTCCACATCCGGCTCATGACCCTGACTAACCCCGGCATTCATGCCGGGGCCAGGCGACACCAAAGATTCCCAGGGGGCTTCAGCCCCCCACCTTCATTAGTAGTAATTATACCGGCAGGAAAGATAATCCTTAAAACCTTCAAGGTTTCAGCTTTAGTGTTTTGATTGAGTGAAGGGAAACATTTTATAATTGCAGATAATTGTCAGGATTGGAGGATGGTCCGACTCTTATTTAAAACAGCGAACAAAAATATCTATGACAAAGAATATATTAATAATTGCAAGTATTATGGTATCATCTCTTGTAAACGGCCAAAACGCTTCATTTAGGCAGGTGAATTCCGAAAAATTCAATGCATTAATATCTGAGAAAAACGGGACCCTGGTAGATGTAAGAACTGCTTCGGAATTTAAAAACGGCCATATTACCGATGCAGGAAATCTGAACTTCTATGCGCTTGATTTTCGAAAGAGACTCAGACTGCTGCCCAAAGACCAACCAGTTTATTTGTATTGCACTACCGGATACAGAAGTGAAAAGGCGGCCAAAATGCTGATTGATAATGGTTATACGAATGTGTATAATCTTCAACATGGTATTATGGAGTGGAATTTAAAAAATCTGCCCGTCATCGTTGAGCCCGATGCCCGTCCGGATACCGACAATAAAATGCTTCCTGATCAGTACTATGCAATCATAAATTCCGGTTCATTGGTATTCATTGATTTTTATGCTCCATGGTGTGGGCCGTGCCGTAAAATGATGCCCATGATTGACAGCTTAAAAGTAGAGTATTATGAAGACATTAACATTGTTAAAGTGAATGTGGATGCAAGTAAAAAACTGGCAAAAGAATTGAAACTGATGGGTGTTCCCTATCTGGTTTTATTTAAGAAGGGAAAAATCCTTTTCTCGAGGAACGGATCCGTTGCCCGCCATGAACTGACATCCGTATTTGATGACCAAATAAAAGCTGATAACAATTGAACTGATATGTCGGGTAAAGATTAAAATTTCAGATATTCTTGTCAGGTTTACTCTTTTCTTCGACTGTTTGTATGAAAACCAAAATTTCACAGAATGACTAAAAAGAAACTGATAAGAATTGCGGCCATTATTGCCGTTGCCGGAGTGCTCAGTGCAGGAGGCTTTGCCCTATACATGTTTAACATGCCCCACAGGGATGTTCAGGCCTCAAAAGCGGATTTTTTCCTGACCGACTCACAAATAGTTTCAGAATACCTGGAAGACAGGATGACAGCAGATCGTAAATACCTCGCTGAAGATGGCGATTCAAGAATACTTGAGATCACCGGTACTGTTAGCAGGATCACTGAAGACTTCAACGGTCAGAAGGTGGTTTTATTGAAAGAAAAAGAAGATAAAGCAGGGGTCAGCGCAACATTCACCGCCGAAACGAATTACAGTGTTTCAACTCTGAAAACCGGAGAAACAATCACCGTTAAGGGAGTGATACGATCCGGAGCTGCATACGATGAAGACCTTGGATTCTATGAAAATGTAATCCTTGACAAATGTGATATAACAGGGAAACAATAAACCATCATGAAACGTCCACTAAGTTCGATACACAAGGAGATGAGTAAGTCCAGCCCTGAAGGGGCGAAATATAACAGGGTTTTGGCGGGAATTTTGCTTTCATGGCAAAATTCGTGAAAAAATCAATCTGTTGAATATCAAACAAATACAAATTAAATAACAATGAAAAAAACAAGCATTTTATTAATCGGTCTGGCCCTTTTGCTCTCAGGCACAGTTTACAGCCAGACAAACGGAAAACTTACAAGTTCCAAAACACACATGAAGTTTTATTCTCACACACCCGTCGAGGATATTGAAGCTAATAATTACGCTTCAGTAAGTACGATCAATACGGAAACCGGCGAGGTGGTATTTTCTGTTCCCATGCAAAGTTTTGAGTTTGAAAAATCACTGATGCAAAAACATTTTAACAGCGACAAATTTCTGGATACCAAAACGCATCCGAAAAGCAAACTGACGGCAAAAATTGCAAACTTTAGCGATGTTGACTTTAGCAAGGATGGTGAGTATCCGGCTCTTATTGAAGGCGAATTGACTATTAAGGGCAAAACAAATCCCGTTAAGGAAAAAGGAACCATTACCGTAAAAAGCGGTAAAATCACTGTGCAAAGCAAATTTAATATCACACTGGCTGATTACGGAATCACATTCGTAAAAGGCAAACCATCCACAAATATCTCAAAAGAAGTGGAAGTGACAGTGCATGCTGAATACGCTGGTGAATAAACGAGTTTTATCATGCAGGTAATTTCGTAACCCGGTCTGTTAGCCGGGTTACGGGTTTTTCTGTTCGCCTGACCACTAAGCCAGGGCATGTGTGCCGCGAAGCTGGTCCGACGAATAATGAGGAAAAATAAAAATGTCAAATAACAAACAGATGAGGATCCCGGACATTATGAAAATCATATACCTTTTGTTGATCTCTGTGTTTATATCCGGTTTTATTTACACCAGTAAGCCTGGAAAAATCCACGGAAATTACATGCTTTTTAAAATCGACAGAAGCAGGGATCCGGATGTAGTTATGTATGATGTGAATCTGGACGACCAGGATGCCCTGAATACAGAAATGCCCATCAGGACCTATTGGAAAAAAAATACACAAGACGGGCAATTTGAATTTCTGACCGGGATTCAAAAAAAACTCGGTTATGGCCTTAAGTTTCATGATGTCACAAAAAACAAGGCTGATTTTCAATTTGTATCAAATATTGACCGGACATTTGAATTGAGAAGATCAAATGATGATCATTACAGAGTCTTTACTATTTCACAAGGGATCACTGTTGAGGTAAAAAGTCTTTATATTTATTTTAAGGATGATTCATTTTGGTTTCCGGGCATCTCCAAAATTGAATTACATGGTATTGATACAGCAACCAGGAATGTGGTTATTGACATCATCATTCCCTGACTCAAATCACATAAACACGACCTTGCCGCAATGAAACAACTCATATTTTATAAATTTTCCGGAATCCGTCAAATCATACTCTTATGCTCATTTATCACTTCCTGATTTTGTTAATTGGAATTGCAGCTGCCGTTACAGGCGCTCTGCCCTTCGGGCTTGTAAATCTCACAGTCCTAAATGTATCCTATGAACGGGGAGCCGGGAATGCAGTTAGAATTGCATATGGGGCTGCTTTTATTGAGGTGCTTTTTGGGTTGTCGGCAATACTTGCCGGTAGTCTGGTCTATAAGCACATTGAAGGAAACACGACAATAAACTATATAATAGTTGCCATATTGAGTGGCGCAGGTATATTATTCTTCATTAAAAAGCAACGCCACGACCTGTCCCGCAACATGGGTTATTCAGGATTCTTTAAAGGCGTTTTCCTGAATCTGATCAGCATTCAGGTATTTCTTTTCTGGATACTTGCTATTGCATTCCTTTCTTCAAAACACTTATTACCCCATACCTTAACATCGGTATTGGTATTTATTACAGGAATCTGGATCGGTAAGATGGCCGTTTTGTTGTCATACATAATTCTGGGCAAAAAGATCCTCTCGAATTCCCGGATTATTTCAAAAAACATTAACCGCATCATTGGCATAGTATTATTCGGAATGGCATTTGTGCAGGTCTTAAAAATCTGAAAACACTGAATGGGAGTGAGATTGCAGAAGCAAAACTTACCCGGTTCCCTGAAATTATAATTATCTTGTAATGATAATGGATGGGAGGGCTGTTCTCCCTGTCAGAAGAACCCCGATAAAAACAACACTTCAAACAATCACTTTTTTATGATACATCCATTCTCCCAAATATCCACAAATGAACTGAAAACATTTCTTTCAGAAGCAGCAGGGTTTGTAATTGATGTCCGGCCCGTTGATGCATATAACGGCTGGAGGCTTCAGAATGAGCAGCGCGGCGGACATATCAAAGGAGCAAAAAGCCTTCCGTTGAAATGGACCGGTTACATTGATTGGATTGAAATAGTGCGGTCAAAAAAAATGTCGCCTGAAGACGACATTGTCCTGTATGGATACACTAAAAATGAGACTGAAAAGGTGGCCGGACTGTTTTACCGGGCAGGCTATCTTAAACTAAAAATTTACAATCACTTTGTTGATGAATGGTCATCGAATGATGAAATGCCCATGGACTTGCTGCCCCGGTATAAGAACCTGGTCCACCCTGATTGGGTCCGTTCCAAAATGTCAGACAATACGGCTCCGGATTACAAGGGGCAGAAAACCCTTATTTGCCATGCGCACTACCGCAACCG
>CAYOFK010000108.1:5983-10705 GCA_964403185.1 uncultured Rikenellaceae bacterium
ATGATGTATGCCGGCGTTAAGGATGTGAGGGTGCTGAATGGTGGCTTTCAGTCATGGAAAGATGCCGGTTATGAAATAAGCACGGCAGATGTCCCCAAAGTATCTGCAAAAAACTTTGGTTCCCTTATTCCTGCAAACCCGCGGCTTGCTGTCGATCTGCCTGAAGCAAAAGAACTACTGGCATCTGATGAGGGGGCATTGGTATGCGTAAGAAGTTGGCCGGAATTCACCGGGGAAGTGAGCGGTTATAATTACATTGAAAAGAAAGGGCGCATTCCGGGGGCCGTTTTCGGAAATTGCGGAACAGATGCTTACCATATGGAAAATTACCGCAACCTCGACCATACCACCCGGGAATACCACGAAATAGCAACAATATGGAAAGAGGCCGGCATCAGTCCCGACAAACACCTGGCTTTTTATTGCGGTACAGGCTGGCGGGGAAGTGAGGCCTTTTACAATGCATGGTTGATGGGCTGGCCCAGGGTATCTGTATTCGACGGAGGTTGGTTTGAATGGAGCACCCACCCTGAAAATCCTTTTGAAACCGGGGTGCCCGTCAAAATTAAAGCCGATATGAGCACATTGTCAAAATAAATCTATTGCAAATTGCAAGTGCATCCCGTCATGGAATTGAGATAACAAACTAACAGAGAAAAAAAATGAAAACGCAAAATATGAACTGGAAGCTTCTGGCAACTTCTTTTAATGAAGGCCTGAACAATGCACTTCAGCAACAACATCATGCGGCACAATTCATCGCCCTGGCAGGACGGCAACTGATCCCCCAAAGAACTGACGACAGCAACACAAATATGCAGTACCAGGCCGGTAAGGAATGGCTGGTTGGGAATGAACTTCCAAATGGGGGCCGGATCGCGCTGCAATTGTCCGAGCTGAAGCTGTGCATACTTGATGAAGAAAACGCCTGCAAAAACGAAATTCATCTGGTTGGCAAAACCAAACAGCAGGTTTTTGAACTATTGAAAAAAATCCTGGCCGGTCAGGATCTGGATGTTTCAAAATTCATTAATAAATTGCATTATGAGATCCCTGCGCATGAACTTGATGGAGTGGATGCGGTCTTTTCAATTCCTGAAAAGAAGTACTTTCAGGAAAACACAAGCTACCGGCACAATGCAGAGATTGCCCTGAATGAAATTGCCGGAATGTTTGAGAAGGCTGACCCGGTGAGGATCTGGCCCCATCATTTTGATACGGGTTCATTTGTTCCGGTGGCGTATAATGCTGATGGCGCTGTTTCAAAATCCATCGGACTGGGATGGGCCATTCCCGATGGCATGATCAATGAGCCCTACTTTTATCTGAGCTTCTGGTCTGAGAGCCCGCTTGAAGATTTTAATAACCTGCCGGATCCTGAAACGGGAGAATGGATCAAAACCGGATGGAAAGGGGGCGTGGCAAGACATTCTGATATTCTGAAATGTTCCACTTCCGGTTTGCAACTGGAGTTTGTAGAATCATTCTTCAGGTCAGGCATCAAAATATTAACCAGAAACTTTAACCTTTAAACCATAACATGCAAAAGCCCGTTAAGCTTATCGAGTATTCAAGCCTTCAGGATCGCATTCCGGTCCGTGCCGGAATAAAAGACCTTGATCTGGTTATTGTGCGATACGATGAAAAAGTGTCCGTTTTATACGGACGGTGTTTGCATCGTGGCGCTCTCATGGCCGACGGACATGTTGAGGGAAACAACCTGATTTGCGGAGTGCACGGCTGGGATTACCGTTACGATACCGGAGTTTCGGAATATAACAATGCCGAGGCACTGTTTAAGTTTTCGTCAAAGATTGAAAGCGGGGCCGTATGGATTGATGAAGCTGAGATCAATGAATACCTTGAAAAATATCCCCAACCTTTCCGCCGTGAACAATACCTGGGTGTTTTTGACGACACTCATCCTGAAAATACGGAACCATACACCCGCTATATCAAAGAGCTGGCTCAAAATGGATTAAAAAATATTGGTCACCACGGTTTCACCGAAGCAATGGGGGTTGACAGGGACACGCTTCCAAAATGGAGCGACATACAGTTTTTACCGGCTCAACTTTGGAAACAACCATTAATGGATGATGTTCCGGTGATGTCTGAAACGGTAATCGGACCGGCAGCTAAGAAACCCTTACTGCTTGCCATGCCTTTGTTTGTTTCCGACATGAGCTTTGGCGCTCTTTCAAAGGAAGCAAAAATTGCACTGGCAAAAGGCGCTGAATTGGCAGGTACAGGCATCGCCAGTGGCGAGGGAGGCATGTTGCCGGAAGAACAGGCTTCCAACTCACGCTATCTTTATGAAATGGCATCTGCAAAATTCGGCTTTAGCTGGGAAAATGTAAAACTGGCACAGGCTTTCCATTTTAAGGGCGGACAGGGAGCAAAGACAGGCACAGGAGGGCATCTGCCCGGCTCAAAGGTTACAAAGGAGATTGCAAGGGTCAGAGGACTGCGGGCCGGGGAAGCAGCCATCAGCCCTGCAGCATTCCCGGATTTAATCTCTACGGAAGATTTTGAAGCATTTGCCAATGAGGTACGGAAACATTCGGGAGGAATACCGGTAGGATTTAAAATCGCCGCAAGCCATATAGAGAAGGATATTGATTTTGCCCTGAAGGCCGGAGCAGATTATATCATCCTGGATGGCCGTGGAGGCGGTACCGGTGCAGCTCCGGCAATATTAAGAAACAATATTAATGTTCCCACTATTCCGGCACTGGCAAGAGCCAGGTCTCATCTTGATAAATCAGGAGCGGACCAGGTGTCCCTCATTATTACAGGGGGCCTTCGCATTGCTGAGGATTTTGTAAAAGCACTGATGCTCGGAGCCGATGCTGTAGCCATTTCCAATTCTGCCCTCCAGGCAATTGGCTGTCTTGGAATGCGGGCCTGTCACACCAATAATTGTCCTGTCGGTATTGCCACACAAAAAGAACATCTTCGCCAGCGGATCATCATTGACCATTCGGCACATCAATTATTTAATTTCCTGAATGCTGTCAACGATTTGATGAAGGTTGTTGCAAGAGCTTGCGGGTACAACGATTTCAGAAAATTCAACATGAAAGACTTAGTGACTTTTAAACATGAAATGCATAAACTTTCCGGGATCAGTTACGCGGGAATAACTAAATATAGAATTTGAAACCATGCAATGGGTCGTACCACTCACAGTCCTGCCGGGAATCGGACTGATCGTTTTATCAACATCCAACCTGGTCATCAGTTTAAACAGGGAGATTGCCCGGTTAACCAAAACCAGGGATGTATTCAAGTACATCATCGGGTTGAAAATAGTGCAATTGAAAAGGCTGATCCGGGCCCAGGTTTTATTATATGTTGGAATTTTGTTCTTCCTGGGTTCCGGTGTGCTGGGCGCTGTAACAAACCCCGAAAACATCTTTCCTGTTTTGAGCATGTTTGCAGGGGTTTTGGTGTTGATTTTCGCCATCATCCTGCTGATCATTTATGGATTTAAGTCTATCGATATAAGAGAGAAACATCTGAAATTATGAACCAATCAACAAATCATATCTGGCACAAAGTCCTTGAGAGTAATGACGCCCTTCAGGAAAACCGTGTAGTAACAGTACTGGCCGGGCATAAGGAAATCTGTCTTTCAAAGTTTAATGGTAAGATCTGCGCACTCGATAATCTTTGCCCTCATCAGGGCGGACCTCTGGGCGAAGGAAGTATTGAAAACGGAATATTACGTTGCCCGTGGCATGGCTGGGATTACCATCCCTGTACGGGCAAAGCTCCGGGATTTGATGATGGTGTAGATCCGTATCCGGTTGAAGAACGGGAGGATGGAATTTATGTGGGGGTTCCGGAAGAAAAACCACATGCAGCCACTCTTTCGGATATCATGGCTGAAACCATGGTCAACTGGGGTATAGACACCGTTTTTGGAATGGTGGGACATTCAAACCTGGGACTGGCCGATGCATTGAAAAGACTTGAAGACCAGGGCCGGATAAAATTTATTGCAATCAGGCATGAAGGCGCCGGAGCTTTTGCCGCCAGCGCCTATGGGAAACTCACCGGTAAGCCCGCTGCCTGTTTTTCCATTGCAGGCCCGGGGGCCACAAACATGTTTACAGGACTCTGGGATGCCAAAGTTGACCGGGCACCCATCCTGGCCCTTACCGGCCAGGTGGCTACACAGGTTGTGGGTACCGGTAATTTTCAGGAAGTCGATCTGGTGCAGGCGTTTCAAACAGTGGCAGAATTCAATCACCGGGTCCAGCGGGACAGCCGTCATGCCGAACTCATGTCACTGGCTGTTAAACATGCCATCATAAAAAGAGATGTGGCGCATTTGACCTTTCCCGATGAAATCCAGGAAATACCTGCAGGAGAAGAAATACCGCAAAAGTCTGAGGGAAGATTCGGCTCCCTGCAAATTGCACCCTCCAAAGAAAGTCTTGACCGGGCAACCGCTTTGATAAAAAAATCTGTGCGGCCTGTCATCATCGCCGGACATGGAGCCCGGTTCACTATGGAGGCCATTACACAGTTTGCCGAAATGCTGAATGCTCCGGTACTGACTACTTTCAAGGGGAAAGGGCAAATCCCCGATGCACATCCGCTTGCCGCCGGAGTATTGGGCAGAAGCGGAACCCCTGTGGCCTCATTCTTTATGAATGAAAGCGACCTGCTCATCGTATTGGGGGCTTCCTTTAGCAACCACACCGGAATAAC
>CAYOFK010000109.1:0-10623 GCA_964403185.1 uncultured Rikenellaceae bacterium
TCACCAAAACACGCCTACATGAATCAGAAGGCTGGCAAACGATCCGTATTTATTGGCATGGAGAACGGCTACCCGCTTGGTGCAGATATCGGCCTCGTTGAAAAATTCTACGATATGGGCGTTCGATACATCACCTTATGCCATACCGCTAATAATGATATTTGTGATTCGTCAACCGATCGTAACGGGCCTGAATATAACGGCCTGAGCGAGTTTGGGGAAACCGTTGTGAGGGAAATGAACCGCCTGGGAATGATCATTGACATATCCCACGTTTCCGACAGCACATTCTTCGATGTCCTCAGACTTAGCAAGGCGCCCGTCATCGCCTCCCATTCATGTGCACGTGCCTTGTGTGATAATCCCCGCAACCTGGACGACGAAATGTTGATAAAACTGGCTGAGAACGAAGGAGTCATCCAGATGTGTTTCTTCAGCGATTATTTAAAAACACCTGAACCAAATCATGAAAGAGATTCTGCATTTGCCGAGCTTAGAAGCCGGGCCAGGCATTTTGATGAAATGTCTGATGAGGAGCAACAGAAAATCCGGGAAGAATGGTACAGCCTGGATCGAAAGTATCCCGGGAAACTGGCCACTGTTAAAGATGTGGTTGATCATATCGATCATGTAGTGAAAGTGGCCGGTATCGATCATATTGGCATCGGAACTGATTTTGATGGAGGCGGTGGTGTTGAGGATTGTATTGATGTCAGTGAAATGGGGAATATCACACTCGAACTTGTGAAGCGGGGATACAATGAAAAAGAGATCACCAAGATCTGGGGGGGCAATTTTATGCGTGTGTTCAGGGAAATTGAGAAAGCTGCCGGAACCGTTAATTAAACGGAAGTTTGAGTAACCTGCCTCATCACTCTTCAGAAACAAACTTTCGGGTTGTGGTTACAATGTATTGATAGTGCTCCAGCATCTGCATAAACTCTCTATTCTTACGCAGCTTTAGCAGTAAAAATCTCCACTGCGCGCTCAGCTTTTTAACCAGCTGAACCCAGGCATAGGCAAACGCCCCCGTACACAAAAGACTGATAAAAAACAGGCCCACCCACATCCAGGGAAGAAAGATCTTTGACAACAAAGCGATGATGAGGTAATAGACCGGGAATCCAACCATGGACACTGCAAACTTAATGGAGCTGTGAAATTGCGGATCTTTAAATTTTCTTGAAACTTTTATTGGAAACCAATAGGGGAGAATGTTGGTAAGATATCCATACAGGAAAACCGGAAACGTTAATAAAACAAAGAGAGACCCGGATATCAGCCACACAGGTGACACATTTCCCTTATAAAAAAGATCGTAACTGAAGTGATGCTTCTCAATATATGCTTTCAGTGCTCCAATGCGGTTCTGTAGCTTTGTGAAACCCTCCTTATTCGTGGCTTCGCGTGATGCCAGCCTGCGTATCAGCTCCTGGTCAGCTTTCAATTTTAACGGCTGTCTGCAGTTCTTTAATGAGAGGATCTTTGCCATCTGGCGTTTAAAGATCTCTCTTAATTCATCATACAGGGTATAGAATTCCTCACTCTCAATATGTACAATCAGGGATTTCATGCATGCCCCCAGGTCATCCCTGATCTGGTTGATGGCCTTGACGGGCTCTTTTTTATAACGGTCATAATAATCTGAAACACTCAGGGGAGGTCCGTAATTGACCAATAAGGAACTGCGGTATGAAACAGAATCTGTGTAATCCAATCCTACCGGGATGATCTTAATATTGAGGGTAAAACCGCTGGCTTCCTCTGTTTGAAAAGCAATCCTTGCAAATCCCTTTTTAAGGATGCGCAACCGGTGTATGCCCGAGTAGTTGCCTTCAGGCAACATTCCCAGCCCTCTCTTTTTGTTGATCACTTCAATGGTCTTCTCAAAAATGGCATCATTTTTTTTGAGGGTATTAAAACCGTCCCTGATCCGGTATACCGGTAATATCTTCAGGAAATATAAAAAGGAGGCCATTAAGGGCTTGCCAAAGATGTCGGAACGAGCCAGGAATATGGGCTGGGTTTTTGAGTTCACAACCAGTGCCATGGCATCCATGAGGGCATTTTGATGGTTGGCAGTGAAGATGAGATGCCCGTCTTTTGGAATATAATGCTTTCCGCGTACGGTGGTCCGGTGGTAAAAAAATACATTGTGCCAGAAGCGGGCATATGTTTTTAGCAGGTAATTGCCCAACGACCAGTTTTGAATTGTATCAAAGCCCATATCAATAGGTTTTCCGGAGTGAATTATGCAACAGCCTTTTTTGGAGATAGAGAGAAGCCTGACCATAACCCTGCAATGGTCATGCCTGCAATCAGGTGCCAGATCCCCCACCATGCAGCAATAAATGCCATCCCGCCGATCGCCAGATCCGGCGGAAAGATCTTTGGATTAAATAGAAGTACAAGAGCAAGTCCCGAGTTTTGGATCCCGGTTTCAATGGTGATGGTTTTTCTGTCGGCCAGAGGCCTTCTGAATAAAGTGGCAAAGGAGTAACCCAGAGTTAATACCAGCGCATTATGAATAAAAACAATGATGAAAATAAACTTGATGTACAACTTGAAATAACCCCAGTTGTTGGCCAGCAAAACGATGATAATGGCAGTAAATGCAAACAATGAGAAACGTTTTATGGGAACCACTATCTTTTCAGTGAATTTAGGGAATTTCATATTTACAATTATGCCCAGTGTCAGTGGAATACCAAGCAATAAAAATATGGTCTGAAACACATGGAACGGTTCTATCTCCAGGGGCCTGACAAGGGTCTCGGCACTGGAAAGCACATATGCCCTGGTAAACAGGTTGCCCCAGAAGGCAAAACTGAATGGAGTGATCAGAACGGCCCCGATGTCTGAAACAGCTGTGAGACTCACAGATAAAGCAACATTGCCCCGGGCCAGGGAAGTGAAAAAATTCGATACATTGCCTCCCGGACAGGAGGCCACCAGGATCATTCCCAGACCAATGGTGGGCGTAATGTAATTCCTCAATGAAAAAGCAAGGAGAAATGTCAGGGCAGGCATCAGGATAAACTGAGATGTGGCACCAACAATGGCCGATTTGGGATTCTGAACCAGGTTTCTGAAATGACCGGGTTTTAGTTCCAAAGCCACTCCAAACATTATTAATGAAATGGTGATGTTCAGGATGGTCAGTCCTAAAGGGCTGAAATTAAGTCTGATATCATCTAAGAGTTTAAATGTTTCAAGCATGTTACCGGGGATGGATTAGTGATACAATAAAAAGTATAGATAAGTAAATTTATTTTATTTTCCTAATTTCAGGTCAGGTCAGACCAATACCACCCGGCCTTTAAACGATCCGGATAACAATTATGATAAAATATTAAACGGATGAAAAAATTTATTCTGATATTCCTGGTATTGACCCCGGGCGATGCCCGGGGCTATTATCTTCCACCCCGATGGGGCTGGATGCGGCCGGCAATTAAACCCAGGTTCAATCCTTTGCAGTAGTGGAGTAAAACAACCGCGAAGTGGTTGCATGTGAATAAGGGGCTGTATCAAAAGTCAGATTACATATCATTCCTGCGAAAGCAGGAATCCATAAAAGCCTGATTTTCACATTACAAAGATTCCGTATCAAGTACGGAATGATGCCATTATGTTGCTTTTGAGACAGCCCCGTCTGGGTCTTGCAACAATCAGGTTTTGGCGCTGATTTTGCCCGGTGCAGGCATGTCACCTCTCATCTCTCCCTCCACCGTTCCGTTTTCAATGCTTTTGAATCTGCCAGACAGATAGCTGAGCATGTTGCTGAGATTGTGAATTTCCCTGTCTGTCTCCTTTGAAATTTCCTTTTTCTGAAGCTTGAGGAGCAAAAATCCATACAGCCCATTGAGACTGATCTCAATATCAGAGATGCCTGCAGCCATCTTTTTACCCAGGTCCGCGATAGCAGACCGGGCAATGGTGTAAAGTTTAAGATATGCTTCGTCCTTTGGTGAATTCAGCAATGCCAGATGCAATTCGTTAAGGTCGTTTACCAGGGTTTCCAGGTACGCCAGGTGCCCTGCATTTTGTTTCCCTTCCTGCACCATCATTTCCAGGTGTGTCTGATACCAGATCTCAATTTCCTTCAGGACTTCCGGGGGCTGGTCGTACTTTGAAACAATGTTTCTGATAATCAGATTAAAATCCAGGTTGCAGGCACGCAACAGGTCCTCCACCTGCCACATATACAGGATGAATTCAACAATGTTTTCTTTTCTTTTTTCCCGTGCTACGATCATTCTTAATTACAGATTATTCCATATCCTCATGAAAACGGTCAATGATCCGGCGCTCCTTTTTTGTCGGCCTCCCGGCACCGCGGTCACGGAATCCAAAATCGGGGAAACCCGGCCGTTTCAGCTTTTGTAATTCCTCATCAGGAGTATGGTCTTCAAGATAATTTTTCACAAGCTTTGCTCCAATCCTTTTTTCAGGCAGGCCCTTCACCCGGAAGGTGTGCGTGACCGGAGGTTTAAACACCCTGACACTGTCATTAAGGGTCAGATGCTTGCCTGGCTTAACGGGCATATTATTGATAAAGATGCGACCTTTACCACAGGCGTCTGAGGCCTGGCTCCGGGTTTTAAAAATACGCACGGCCCATAACCACTTATCTATCCTGACACTTTTAATCATGCTGGTTCCGGTATGAATCAGTTAGGATCCTCACTTGTTGTTATAAGTATTCATGGTTTGTTCAATCCCATGAAAAACAAAAGACCTGATGATTTCCTGACAGGCAGCAAACCGATCCGGCAGTTTTTCAACTTCCCCGGCCGTCCACTCTCCGAGCACATAGTGCACCTGCGTGCCCTTAGTAAAGTCACTGCCAATGCCAAACCGCAGCCGGGCGTAGAACCCTGTCCCAAGGATCTGGTTGATATGAGCCAGACCGTTATGACCCCCGTCACCGCCTTTTTTCCTCAATCTCAGATTTCCAAAAGGTAACGAAATATCGTCCACAACAACCAAAAGGTTCTCAGGTGGGATCCTGGCCTTTTTCAACCAGTAACGTACGGCCCGGCCACTGAGGTTCACAAATGTTGAAGGTTTCAGGAGCAGGATCTTTCTTCCCCGGTAAATGATTTCTCCGGTAAAACCATATCGTTTGTCCTCAAAAACAACACTGGACGCCTCTGCGAGGGCGTCCAATACTGCAAATCCAACATTATGGCGTGTGTTCCTGTACTCCTCGCCAATATTTCCTAAACCGACAATGAGGTACTTCAAAATTATAAGAATTTTATTCCTCAGCTTTCTTTTCTTCTTCCCCGGATTCCGGTGTTTTCTCAGTGGTTTCAGAGGCTTCAGTTTCTGCTGCTTCTTCTTCTCCTTCTACTACTTCTTCTTCCTCAACCTCAACAATGGCTTCTTCCATACCCTTGGCCAGCCTTGAGGATGCCACAGCTACAACCATAGCTCTCGGTGTTTCAAGCAAGGTCAGGTTCCCGTATTCCAGATCGCCAATCTTGAATGAATCTCCAATTTCCAGCGATGTAATATCGATTTCGAGATAATCCGGCATGTCTTTCAGCAGGCCTTTAACCTTTAGCCTTCTCCGCCTTTGTCTTAATTTACCACCTTCTTTAATGCCTTCGGCATCTCCGGTGATTATTACGGGCAGAAATGTTACAACTTCCCGATCGAATGAAACCTGTTTAAAATCCAGATGAAGGATCCTGTCTGTTACAGGATGAAATTGAATGTCCTGAAGCAATGCATCGTATGATTTCCCGTCCAGATCTATCTTAAGATGGTACACCTTAGGCGTGTATATAATCTTGCTGAAACTCAACTCGGGAGCAAAAAAATGAATGATCTCCTCTCCGCCATACATCACACATGGAACATTGGCCTCCCTTCGCAGGCTTTTAGAATGTTTTTTCCCGGTCTGTTTACGAACGGTCCCTTTAATTTCAATGGTTTCCATTTAGATTGTTTTTGTGTTACTAAAGTCTGTTTGATTCTGTTACAGATCAAATTAAAGACTCCCATCGCACGAATGGAATATAATTTGATTTTTGCGGCTGCAAATATAAGAACTTATTGGATAAAACTATTACTTATCGACTGATAATTATAGACTTTTTGAATGACATCTGCAAAGAGATCGGCGATACTGAGCACCTTTATCTTGGTGCTTTCCGTTTTCAGGGGGATGGAATCGCTGACAACAATCTCCGCCAGGGAAGAGTTTTCGATACGTTCGTAAGCGGGTCCTGATAACACCGGATGAGTGGCACAGGCACGCACTGATTTGGCCCCCTGGTCAGTCATCAGGTCGGCCGCCAGAGTAAGAGTGCCGGCTGTATCTATCATGTCATCAAGAATGATGACATTTTTTCCTTTTACATCCCCGATCACTGCCATGTCCTCAACATGATTGGCCTTTTTGCGCTGCTTGTAGCAGATTACCATTTCGGTATTCAGGAAACGTGAATAAGCATTTGCCCGCTTGGTTCCTCCCATATCGGGGGCGGCGATTGTCAGATCGTCCAACTGCAGGTTCTTGATGTAAGGGACAAACAGTGAAGAAGCATATATATGATCGACAGGGATGTTGAAAAATCCCTGAATCTGATCCGCGTGAAGATCCATGGTCATGATCCGGTCCACACCGGAAACCCGGAGCAGATCTGCAATGAGTTTGGAGCCTATGGAAACCCTTGGTTTATCCTTCCGGTCCTGCCTGGCATATCCGAAGTAGGGGATCACGGCAACCACTAGTTTGGCTGAGGCCCTGCGCGCTGCATCAATCATAAATAATAATTCCAAAAGATTCTCCGTGGGTGGGAAAGTTGACTGAATAATGAACACACTGCAGCCCCTGACTGATTCATCAAAGGAAGGCTGGAATTCTCCATCACTGAAAGCCTGAACCGAACTCTTACCAAGTGTGGATCCAAAACTTTTGACTATGTTTTTGGCAATATAAACGGAACCTCTTCCAGAGAAGAATTTCAGCGGGGCTTTTTCTGACATGATCAAACAGTCTTGTGTTGGATTATATGTTCTTCGCCGTAAATTTAATAATACAGAAGTTATTAAGAATTTTTTTTCAGGAATTATTTTTCCACAACTTGTTTGTATCTTCAATTAATGAGAGGATCTTTTCCTTTCCTTGTCCCGTTTCGGCTGAGGTTGAAAGCATTTCAGGCAATGCAGACCAGCCCTTTTTTAATTCCTTCCTGTAAAAAGCCAGGTTCGTTTCTAAAACATTTTTTGAGAGTTTGTCGGTTTTTGTAAATAGTAACAAAAAAGGAACCCGGTTGGCCCCAAGAAAACCGAGGAATCGCAGATCGGATTCCTGTGGGGAGATCCGGCTGTCAATTAGCAGAAACAGACACATCAGATTAACCCGCTTCAGGATGTAATCAGAAGTGGATTTTTCCCAGTTTTTTCGCAGGACCTTGGGAACTTTGGCATAACCATAGCCTGGCAGATCCACAAGGTACCACTGCTTATTGATGAGAAAATGGTTTATCAGCCTGGTCTTTCCCGGTGTGGAAGACGTTTTTGCCAGTCTTTTTTTCCCTGTAAGCATGTTCAGCAGGGAAGACTTGCCTACATTGGACCTTCCGATAAAAGCATATTCCGGGAGGTCCGGAGAGGGACAGCCCTGGATTCCCGGACTGCTTTTAATGAACCGCGTTTCCTTAATGATCATTGTTTCAGGTTTTTTGAAGGCAGAACCACCCGTTTCTGAAGGATCTTTCTGTTGCCCAGTCTGGTTCGGTACCAGGCAATAATGTGCAGTTGATCAGATCCGGTGTAACCTTCCTTTTCAATAAATGTGACGGTCCCTTTACCATTTTCTGTAAGGATATATTCCAAATGGTCCGGATCAAAGATGCTGTCGGTAAGGCGCCCCTGGTAAAACTTTACTTTTGATGAACCATTTGAAAGCTTAATGCTGATATCTAACCGTTCCAGTTCTGACCGCCGGTCCTTCATGGTGATCTCAATAACCGGATATGATTTTATCGGGGATCCGTTGCCCCCGGTTTCCCTTAATCCAAGCTTACGTTTCCCGTTAATATAGGGGATGAGGGCCTGCACAGATCCGTCTTTATGGTATTTTTTCTGAATGCCGTTAATCATCCCGTTTTTATACGGGGTTTCACGGTACACGAGTCCATTCGTGTAATACCACCTGGAAATGCCTGTCTTCACATCGTTTTCGTAGGTAACCGTTGTATGTACCTGCCCGCCGGGATAGTATTTTTTTGCCGGTCCGTCTTTTTTCCCGTTTTTTAAAGTTACCTCGGAATAGAGGTTGCCGTTCCGGTAACTTTTGTAAACCCCGGTATAACCCTTTTTGCTGTTTGTCTTTACTTTAGCTGAAGATTTATCGGGCAGACCTTCTTCTTTGCCGGTATGGCAGGAAATTCCGGAAACCAAACATATAAGAATAACCAGATTGATGGTGAGTTTTATAATACGCATGATCAAATACTTTTTTCAAAGTTAGGATTTAAAGCAAAAAATATAAAACCCGGGGCTATAATATTACGCCACCTTAAAATGAATGTCAGGCCTGAACTGATCGCTTCCTGGTTCTTATCCTCATCGCCCCCTCGCCCCCTCGCCCCCTCGTTTCCTTGCTCTTCTCTCATCTCTCCCTATCCCGAATTTCTACAAATCCTTGATTTGTTAAGAAATACGAGGATCCTCGAAATAGTTGCAAAATCAAAGATTTTGACTATTTCGGGACTTCCTGCTCCCTTCCTCGCCCTGTCAACCGAAGCTTCAGCGTAGGTTGGCCCTCTCTCTTCCATATTGCCTCTTACACAATGGTCACTTCCAGTAAACCTGCTTCCCCTTCAGGGACCAACTCCACTTCCGTAATGGAGGCGGGCACCAATACGGTTTCCCCCATATTTACAAACTCAGTTCCCTGCACGTAATTCAGTCTGAACCGTCCCCGGATGCCCATGAAGATCACAAAAGCATCATGCATGGAATAATCACGTTCCACAGACCGGTTGAAGTTCAGGATGCTTGTGGAAAAATACGGACATTGTATCAGGCTCTCCATCCTGTTTGGGACTACAGGGCGGACCGTTTTGTAATTTTCATGAAAACCATAGTCAATGGCATCCACAGCCATACCGGTATGCAGCTCCCTGCCTTTACCATTTTTATCCACCCTGTCCCAATCATGGATCCTGTAAGTAATGTCGGAGGTTTGCTGGATCTCGGCAAGCAGGATCCCCGGTCCGATGGCATGCACCCGCCCGGCAGGAATATAGAATACATCTCCTGCGGCCACCTGCTCCTGGTTGAGGATCCCGGTGAGAGTGCCGTTTTTAAAATGATGCAGATAGGTTTCTTTATCAAGGGGCTTGTTAAAACCGGAGATCAGTGTGGATCCCGGATCAGCCTGGAGGACATACCACATTTCGGTTTTGCCATATGCATGATGACGTTTTCCTGACAGTGCATCATCCGGATGTACCTGGATGGAGAGGAAGTCGTTGGCATCAATAAACTTCAGGAGCAATGGAAATTCAGTACCGTACTTTTCAAAAATCCTGTCGCCCACCAGATCGCCCATATAGACTTCAATAAGTTCCTTTAAATTGTTGCCGGTCAGTAAGCCATTGCTGACTTCTGAAATACTGCCCTCTACTGAGGATATTTCCCAGCTCTCTGCAGCTTTCGCCAGTCCGCCCGTATCTTTGCCAAGTATCTTCTCAAGTTTTTCTCCGCCCCAGATCGCTTCTTTAATGAGGGGCCGGAACTTTAGTGGGTATAGAGCATTCATAGTTTTCCTGTGATTGATGACAAATCCGTTTATTAATTTTTTTGTGCTGGAAAGAAACCCGATAATTTGTATCTTGGGGATGTATAATTGCCAGCTTTAACCAGAACGAAATTAGGAAAAATATGCTTATTGTTGGAATTGCCGGAGGAACAGGATCAGGCAAGACTACTGTCGTTAATAAGATCGTAAAACGGCTTCCACAGGACGAAGTGGTGGTCATACCCCAGGATGCCTATTATAAGGACAACAGCCACCTGCCGCTGGCAGAACGGCAGAAGATCAATTTTGACCATCCCTGGTCACTGGAGTTTAGCCTGCTTGTCAAACACCTTAAATGCCTGAAAAAAGGGGAGACTGTTCAACAACCCATCTACTCATACCTGACCTGTACAAGGGCCAGAGAAACCATCACAGTGGAGCCCAGGCAAGTGGTAATTGTGGAGGGCATACTGATCCTTACCAGGTCTAATTTGCGGAATATACTTGACATCAAAGTTTTTGTGGATGCCGATGCTGACGATCGCCTGAGCAGGGTCATCAACCGTGATATTATCGAGCGGGGGCGTTCCATTTCACAGGTTCTGGAGCGCTATGATAAAACTGTGAAACCCATGCACCTGCAATTTATCGAACCCTCAAAAAGGTATGCGGATATTATTGTTCCTCAGGGAGGAAACAATTTTGTGGCTGTTAACATATTGTCTGATATTATCAGGCAAACCCTCGAAACTGTGAAAAACTAAATTCTTGTGCTCCCTGCCTGCAGGAGGGCAGGGAGGAGTACCCGACTGTAAGGAGGGGGAGGTGGTTAATACCGCCAATCATCTGATTCATTG
>CAYOFK010000110.1:0-10539 GCA_964403185.1 uncultured Rikenellaceae bacterium
TCGTTCAACACAAAGCACATATTTGGCTAAGGCCAAAAACGATGCTTAATTGTTACCATGCGTTAATTACATCATTTAATCTGTTTAGTTATTTTGATAACGGATATTTATCCTTTTTTTATAAGTCAGGCTACGCCAAATCCATTCCAAGGGTCCAAATTTGAAATGTCTTAACCAGATATTGCTAAGAATAATTTGCGATACTAAGATAAGAATCGCAATACACGATGTAGGTAATAAACCGATTTTACCAATCAAATTAAAACCAAAATTGTAAAAAATAATAATCATAATAATAGTCTGAAACAAGTAATTGCTCAGGGCCATTCTACCCACAGGAATTAAATACTTAAATGCTCTTCTTCCTATCGAAGTCTGGAAAATTTTGAATATGGAAGTTACATAGAAAACGCACATAAATATTTGGCCTGCTAATAATAAGAACTTAAAAAGAATATTAGAAAGAGTTGATGGGAACATATATGAGCTTCCACCAATTATTTTAGCTGAAAAAGTAGCCAGAAGACCTACGGTTAAACTGGTTATTAACAATAATGTTGATTTTGATTTTTTTGTAAACAATTCAATTGAAGCGAAATAGTAACCAAGAAGAAAAATTCCAAGGAATTTAAAATAACCCCCTGATGGAATATAACCTAAGTATTTCCAGACAAGATTATGAATGTTTAAAAAGAATATGTCTGCGATTGAACCATTCTGGAATGTACTTATAACTGCTTCACCAGTTTTATCTGGATAATGAACGTGTGCAATGGCAGTCGTGTTTTCAGGACTAGCAGAACTCAAAGCCTCAGAAAATGGTAAGAGAGATAAATCGATTAAAAGTGGAAATAACAGGAAAAATAACGACCAGAGAATAAGATTCTTTGACTTGACATTCCGGAATAAAATAAGGATAAAACCAAATATCGAATAGGCAAGTAAAATGTCTCCAAACCAAATTAAACTGTGCAAAAATCCTATCAATAACAGAAAAAATAGCCTTCTTCGATATGTTTTTAAAAAATTAATAGAATCTTCTTTGTTCTTTTCATATTGAATATAAAACCCAACAGCAAAAAGAATTGAAAAGAGGGTGTAAAACTTTCCTGTGACTATGATATCTAAAAACGAATATAATTTTTCATCTAACTGAAAGTTAGTTATTTGTTTAAGTTCATCAAAGGGCATAAAAACGTATCCGCTAAAAAATCCCATGTTCATGAAAATGATTCCAAGTAAAGCGAAACCTCGTAGGATGTCTAGAATTTCAATCCTTTGTTTCGGTTCTATTGGTTGATTAGATGTCATTAGTTCAATATTTTTTTTGAAAGAGAAATTATACTCATAACAAAAATTTCAATAGCGTGTTTTTGACCTTAATGCATGGTAACGGACGACGGCTAAGCGCCGTTTCAATGGCGTTTCAGCCATTGTTCGGGGGAGTGCCTTCGGGCACGATACCGATGCGCTTAGCCGTCGTCCGTTCAGGGGGAGCCCGAAGGGATTCCCCTGAACGCCTTATATGCGTAACAAATATACCGAATAACACCTAAATGTTATTGGATTACGTTAGGTTTTTATCTTTCTATCCTTTCTATTCAGTACCCCCTGTGAGCTGTTACAATCCCCTTAATCACTTGCACAACAACCCATACAATAGCAATACATTGATACTACCCTTTCATAGGACCGCTCTTGGTTATTTCTTAATTGATCTCATTCATTCTAATGATGATGTAATCCCGTGTTACATAACCGGAAATAACTCACAGAGTTATAACGGTAATTAACCGGGTTTCCAAATAATCAACTATTTTTGCAGTGTACTATTGCACTGATCACAACCATGAAACAGGAAGACATACGTGCATTAAATAAAAGGTTTGAAAAATTGTCATCCCGGGAGGTGCTGGAGTTTTTCTTAAAGGAGTATGAGGGCAGGATTGCCCTGTCATCAAGTTTGGGAGCTGAAGATCAGGTGCTTACTCACATGGTTTCAGGTATCCCTCCGGTGCCCATGATCTTTACCCTGGATACCGGCCGGATGTTTCCGGAACAGTATGACCTGATACAAAAAACCAGGGACGTCCTGGATGTGAATGTGGAAGTGTTTTTCCCGGAAGCAAGCCAGGTGGAATCCATGGTCGGAGATAAAGGCATCAACCTGTTTTACGAAAGTGTTGAAAACAGAAAATTATGCTGTCGTATCAGGAAAATAGAGCCCTTACAAAGAGCACTTAAAGGAGTGGATGTCTGGATAACCGGTGTCAGGGCTGACCAATCGGTTACGCGGATAAATACAAGGCTTCTTGAATGGGATGATACCTATGATCTGCTGAAACTGAATCCATTGATCTTCTGGACCGGAGATCAGGTATGGGCGTACATCCGTGAGCATGGCGTTCCGTACAATCCGCTCCACGACCAGGGATATCCGAGCATCGGATGCCAACCCTGTACCGGGCTTGTAAAGCCGGGCGAAGACCCAAGATCGGGCCGCTGGTGGTGGGAGCAACCTGAGAGCCGGGAGTGCGGATTACATGACAGGCCGAAAAAGTAAATTGTTACTATTGAATTTTGGTATCCGTTGCTGCATTACGGAAATCAGGGGAGTTTTCTCAGAGTTCAGTCCAGCCGGGCTTTCCGGTTTCTGTTTCTTATGCTTGAAACCGAGAATGAAATAAAAAGAACGCCGATAATTACCAGAAAAAAGGTGACCACGATATGGTCGGCTTCAATGCCTTTGAAATTTGCTTCCACCTTCAGACCAATCCCCGCACCGATAATGATCAGAATTCCAATGGAAATGCTTGCATAGTCGTAAAAGGTGAAAATAATTTGAGAGGTTTTATAGATGGGGGATTTTCTGAACTCTTCAAATTTTTTCCTGGCTTCCGTTGTGGCTCTGGCCCGGGCTTTCATGCGTTCGCGCCGCATCCATTGCCTGAACAATTCTTCACGCGTTTTGGGATCGATGGGCGCCGACTTCGGTATCGGTGGCTGCGTCCTGAGCCTGATCAGGATCTCATAGGCTTCGTTCACAAGGATGAACTTCTCCTGAGCATCAGGTTGCTGATTAAGGTCGGGGTGGTACTTTTTGGCCAGTTTCCTGTATGCGGCTTTTATATCCTGAATGCCGGCACGTTCAGGGATCCCGAGAATTTTATAGTATTGCAGAGACATTTTTTGCTGTTAGGAAATAAGGTATCATGTATTTACCCGACTAAGGTAAAATTAAGGAAATATCCCGGAGCTTTATGATACTGAATATGTATTTTTCCGGCTGATAAGATAATATGCTGAAGTTATAAATAATTCCCTGAACAGGGGCAGGGTTCCGATCAGAGGAGTCAGCCTGCGAACCTTTAATCCGAATTTGTAGCTGTAAATGGGTGGGATGAGATAAAACCGGCGTTTCCGAATCTCATAATTCTCCTTTTTCAGTATTCTTTCAAACCTGTGTATGGAAATGCCGGTTTCCCTGATCTCCATTAGCCCCTCATTTTGTGCCTGGTGTTTATTGAACCATTGGAGTATTTTTTTATAAACAGCCATGGGCAGAAGGTGGAACCAGGGGGTTCTGGCCAACACTTTATTAAAGCACATTTGCTGATGGCCTCCGAAAGGCATGTACCAGGAGGGAAATCCGAGAAATATCAGGCCATCAGGTTTGAGAAACAATTTCAACCTGTGCATTAGTTTCCCCTGGTCAGGGATGTGTTCCAGGACGTCTTTCAGGAAAATCAAGCCGAATTTTTCTTCATCTGTCGATGGGATTTCCAGGTCATAAATATCTTTTGTGATAAACCGGATCTTTCCTGTTTCAACCTCCTTTTTACAAAATTCATTCGCCAGGGCAACCCGTGAAGGACTCAATTCCACTCCTGTGCAGTCATAACCCGCCTCGGCAAAAGGCTTCAGATTGCCGCCTTCACCCGATCCTATCTCCAGGATGCGCGCCGGAGGTTCCAATCCGGTGTTTTTTGAAACAAACGGCAGGATGGAATGCCGTGCATTTTTATACTGGATCAGGTGGTAAGCGGTTTTATCTTTATGAAAGTCGTAAACCAAATTTTTTTTACATAGTGATCTGACGTAAAGATATTAAAACAATAAGACCCGGCATGCGGGCCTGCTGAGTTTTGCCACGGAACAGCTAAGGAAGAGGTAGATCTGTAATTTTTTTTTCGTGATTGTGTCGACCTTTCAGGGCTTATTTCAAATATTAATTCCCTGGCTCAGGGTTTCGTTTCACTGCACCCTGAGTTGTTACATTACGGGGCGTTGCCCCTTCAGAAATATAAAGCCAGAGAACCGCCTGGCGATTAAGCTCACCGCTCAGTAGTTAACAGATTTAATCGCTTTTGATACACCCCCTTTTTTATTTCTAATACGAAAATTATAATACATATCGGGAATGTTTAATTATTATCGGTTAACTTTAAATGCAGCCCTTCTAATTGCGGAAAAGAGGAGGTTGAATGGATATTGGAGAGCCACTAAACGATGCCGGTGAATCCCATAAAGGCCATGGCCAGAAGACCTGCCACCACAAAGGCCACCGGAACCCCTTTCATGGCATTTGGAATTTCAGTAAGATCCAGCTGTTCCCTGATACTGGAAAAAATAACCAAAGCAAGGCCGAATCCAAATGCGCTGGCCGCGGCAAAAACAACGCCTTCCAGGAGGTTGTAATTGTTTTGTATGGTAAGAATGGCCACTCCAAGAATGGCGCAATTTGTTGTGATCAATGGCAGGTAGATGCCCAGGGCCTGAAACAGGGCCGGACTCACTTTCTTAAGAATGATCTCCACCAGTTGAACTAAAAAAGCAATAACCAGGATGAAGGTAATGGTCTGCATGAATGCAATGCCAAAAGCATTGAGTATATAGTTCTGGATCAGGTAGGTTACAATAGTGGCCAGAACCATAACAAACATCACTGCTCCGGACATTCCAACGGCAGTATCCACTTTGTTGGAAACACCAATGAAAGGACAGATCCCCAGAAATTTCATGAGAACAATATTGTTGACAAATACTGCGGATATGATGATGATGATATATTCCATGAGGCTGTATTTTTAAGCGGATTTTGAATTGATTTTTTGCATCAGCATGATTAGGTATCCCAGTGCGATGAAGGCTCCGGGAGCCAGAACAAAGAGCAGCATGCCATCTCCCTCAATGAATTTGATCCCAAAAATGGAACCGCTGCCCAGTATTTCCCTGACCCCGCCGAGCATGACAAGAGCCATGGTGAATCCCAGGCCCATACCCGTGCCGTCAACTAAAGAGTTCCACAGGGTGTTTTTTGATGCAAAAGCTTCAGAACGCCCAAGCACCAGGCAGTTGACCACAATCAGCGGGATAAACAAGCCCAATGCATCGAACAAAGCCGGGACATATGCCTGCATAATGAGCTCAACAATGGTTACAAATGATGCAATGATGACAATAAATGAAGGGATCCTGACTTTATCAGGAATGAAGTCTTTTATGAGTGAAACAACAATGTTACTCATGATCAGCACAAAGGTTGTGGCAATGCCCATTCCCATGCCATTGATAGCGCTGGTGGTGGTTCCAAGAACAGGACACAATCCAAGAAACAACACAAAAACGGCATTTTCCCTGATGAAACCCTTGGTAAAATTTTTCATTTGATTCATTTCTGACCTCCTTGGGTATAAGCGTTGTAAGCTCTTATAACGGCTTCACAAAAAGCACGGGATGTGATGGTGGATGCCGTAATTGCATCAACATCCCCACCATCTTTTGTTACGGTCATGTCAAAGTTGTCCGGATGTTTTCCCTGGAACTGTACAGACCAATCGGACTTTTTCCGTTCTATCTTATCACCCAGGCCGGGAGTTTCTTTATGTTCCAGTACGGCTACTTCGTTAATAGTGCCGTCCGGCAGTATTCCGACCATGATCCTGATCAATCCTGAAAACCCCTGATTGGTAAAGGTTTGCACAGCTGTGCCGACAAGTGAGTCGTTTTGCCTGGCAGGATAAAAGTACAGTGTATCGCCATCCATGGGCATTTTATATTCTTCTTCATTTGGTTGATTATCAAACCCGGGGACGACCTTTGCAATAGCCTCAACTTTCTTTTTCAGTTTGGCAGCTGCAATAGGTTCCTTGGTTAACTGGTACACAAATCCAAGAGCGGTAGAGGCTCCGAATGTGACTGCAATCAATGCCACCAGCATGTTTTTTAATGTTGATTCCTTTTTAGCCATTTTCAGGTTCCTCCCCAAATCTCTTTGGTTTAATATAGCTGTTGATCAGCGGTACAAATGCATTCATGATAAGTATGGCAAACTGCACTCCTTCGGGATAGGCTCCGAACCTTCTGATAACGACGGTCAGGATCCCGATGCCGACTCCAAAAATGAGCATTCCCTTTGGTGTCATCGGGGAGGTTACATAATCCGTTGCCATGAATATTGCACCCAGCATCAGGCCTCCTGTAAGCAGGTGAAAAAGAGGGTTGATATTGGATTCCGGGTTTGCCAGCCAAAGGATGCCGGTAAAAACAATCACCGTAGTGATGATAGAAACCGGGATGTGCCAGGTGATGATCTTCCTGATCAGAAGGTACCCAAGGCCTAAGATTAAAGCCAGGGCGCCAACCTCCCCGAGTGAACCTGCCATTTTCCCGTAAAACATCTCCATATTTGAGGGGATGTTCTCAAACAGGGTATTCACGGCCTGGTTGTTTCTGAGCCCTTCCTTCAAGATTCCCAATGGGGTTGCTCCTGTTACTGCATCTGTGAGTGATGTTTCAAATCCTTGTGGTACCGGCCAACTGGTCATTTGTACGGGAAAGGAAATAAACAGGAAAACCCTTCCTGTCAATGCCGGATTGAAAGGGTTGTTCCCAATCCCGCCGAAGGTCATCTTACCCACTCCTATGGCTACAAGACTTCCGGTAATGACCAGCCACAGCGGGATGTTTACCGGGAGGCAGAATGCGAGTAATGCCCCGGTAACAATGGCTGATCCGTCCGTAAGGGAGGCCGGTTTTTTCAACAGGAATTTTTGAATGAGGTATTCAAAGAGCAGACAGGATGCAATCGAAACAGTTGTGACTGCGAGTACTCCCCAGCCAAATATCCACACCGACACAGCAAAAGCCGGTATGAGGGCGATCAGAACACCCCTCATGAGCTTCCCGGTTGATTCATTACTGTGAATATGCGGAGAAGGAGATACGGTTATCATGTGACTCATTTTGGTCTGATTTACAGGTGTCAGTTTCTGCTTTTGATAATGTGAACAACTTTAAATTTTCCCAGGCGGATGTAATCCAGAAGCGGTCTGTTCGCCGGACATACATAACTGCATGATCCACACTCAATACAATCCAGAGCCCGTTCTTTTTCAGCACGGTCGAACAATTCTTTTTCAGTCAGGGTCATCAGCAGGTAGGGCTCCAGGCCCATGGGGCATACCGAGATGCATTTGGCACATCTGATGCAAGGTTTTACGGATTTTCTGGAACTCACTTCTGCAGGCATAAGCACGATGCCAGAGGTCCCTTTGGTGACAGGAACGTCAAGGGAATTCAGGGCTTTACCCATCATGGGCCCCCCATTTATGATCTTTCCTGTATCTGCAGGCGAGCCACCTGAGGCCTCCACGATTATTGATACAGGCGTTCCAATTCGTGTTAAATAATTTGCAGGTCCCGAAAGATGATCTCCTGTAATTGTGACAACCCTGTCAATGAGGGGTTTATTTTTCTGTATGGCTTCATAGACAGCAAAAGCAGTGCCCACATTATGAACCACCACACCAACATCAATGGGCAACCTCGCTGAGGGTACCTCCCTGCCCGTAAGTGCTTTTATAAGTTGTTTTTCTCCACCCTGGGGATACTTCACCTTCAGAGAGTGTACTTCAATATCCGGCATGCCACTGGTAAGGGTTTGAAAATGATTGATGGCATCGGGCTTGTTGCGTTCGATACCAATCATGCCCCTGGTAACATTCAGGGCCTTCATAATGATCTGTAAACCAACCAGTATCTCGGCACCTTTCTCAAGCATGAGCCGGTGATCTGAAGTCAGGTATGGTTCACATTCCACACCATTCAGGATGACCAGCTCCGCTTTTTTCCCCTTGGGGGCAGTCATTTTTACATGGGAAGGAAAGGCCGCACCACCCATCCCTACAATCCCGGCATTCAGGATTTTTTCAGCGATCTCCCCACTTGAAACCGCAATCTCCTTTTTCAGGTCCTGACTCCGGTCAATCTCCGGGATCCACTCATCTTCCACAACTTCTATCACTACCGACAGGCGCTTATAGCCGGAACTGTCAGGAACCGCATCTACCTTTGTGACTTTCCCGGTTACTGAAGAATGGATGTTTGTGGAAACAAATCCTTTGTTCTGCCCGATGATCTGACCGGTTTTAACCATGTCGCCCCGGTTTACAAGTACTTCTGCCGGTGCACCTATATGTTGTGAAAGCGGAATGCTAACAGTTTCAGGCAGGGGAAGGGTGGTAATTTGATTTCCTGAAGAGTATTTTTTTTCAGGCGGATGAATGCCTCCTTTTGGAAATGATTTGATCACTTGTATCTGGTTTAAACGTTCAAAACAGCAGGGTTAATTTTCCGCAACTTCTGTGGCAGCCTCTTCCTTCACTTTTCTTGGGGGAAAGTGTATTTCGTGTATGGCATTTGTGGGGCATTCAGGAACACACTTCCTGCACAGGCGGCATTTCTCAGAGTCGATAAATGCAAGGTTGTTGCCCATAGTGATAGCCTCGAATGGACATACCTTGAAACATTTTGTGCATCCTGTACATGCTACAGAGCAATATTTTTTTGCCAGGCCACCTTTGTCCTCATTGATACAGGAGACAAAGATCTTCCGGTCCTTTTTGTTTCTTTTTCTCAATTCAATAATGTCGCGCGGACAGGCTTCAACGCAGGCCCCGCAAGCCACACATTTATCATCGAGGATCACCGGCAGCCCGGTTGTCTCATCCATGTACATGGCATCGAAATCACAGGCATCCACACATTCTCCGTGTTCCAGGCAGCCGTACGGACAATCTGTGTCTCCCGTATATAAGTTATGAATGATGGTGCAGTTTTTTGCCCCGTCATAATGGTTGGTTCTTGGCCGGTTCTCAAACGAACCGGAGCACCGCACTACAGCTACCAGCGGATCTGCCTCCACAGCTTCCTTGCCAAGGATCCCGGCCGCTGTTGCCATGGTTTCATTGCCCCCAACCGGGCAGAACAGATCGTCAAAAGAGTCTGCTTTTACAAGGGCTTCAGCAAAGTTCCGGCATCCCGGGAATCCACAGCCCCCACAATTAGCGCCGGGCATGACCCCTTCAACCTCATCAATTCTCGGATCCTCATACACCTTGAATTTCTGAGCTACGAAATACAGGATCAGTGCGGCAGCCACGCCAAGGACACTCAAAGTAATGATTGTAAATAAAAGTACTGAGTTCATATAATCTGATATTAGACCGGCTTTTTTAAGGTAAATATGAATTGCTTGTCAATTTTATTTCTCAAAAAGTAGAGTGCAAGATAATAGAGACCCACAAGTCCGATTGCAAACAGCCCGCCCAGTACTTCACTCTTGAAAATGCCTGAAAAAAGAAACAGGGACGCGATCAGAAGCAACAAAGGAACTCCGTATCCCAGGGCAAGCGCTCTTAAGCCCAGAGATTTCTGCAAGGCAACCACCACCTGGTCTCCACGGGATACCTGAATCCCCTGATTTCCGATTTCAACCACTTTATCAGACACATCAGCCATCCCGCAGGCGCTTTTAGCATGGCAGGAATTGCAGTCCTCCTGTGGTGCCAGTCTCACTAAAATTTTGTTGCCGGCAATCTGTTCCACGGTCCCCGGATGTTCAATCTCAGCTTCTTTATTCACCCCGAAAATTTTGAGGCAAATTTAGTATTGTTTCCTGTTGTACACACTAACTTATATCAGGTTTTGAATTCCCGCAGGGTTATTTAATATCAGTATAAATAAGACATCCGGGTTTCTGCATATAGAGATAGGAGAGGGAGGTGGTTCCTGTCGCCAACCACCAATATTAGTGTATTCAATCGTGGATTCGTGGCTCGCCCTTGCGTTTCTGGTTTGCCCGGATTCTGAACGTTTAAATCGTAAAAAATAAAGCTTATGACAGTAAATAAAACATAAGGTCCTGAAGAGAAAATCTTTTTCAGCATTATCGAAAAATCAAAGCAGTTACACTTTTGGAATTTGGAAATTGAAGTTTGGGATTTGTTTGTTATTTGGAATTTGATTATTGGAAATTATTAGTATTTATTCTGTTCCGGTCCGGCAAAGCATCTTGCTTTTTCCTTGCATCAGGGCCGGACCGTTTTATCGGTTGCCCGTGAACGGGGCTGTATCAAAAGTGGCTACATTTGTTGTTATATACTGAAGATGAACTCAGCCGCCAGGCGGTTTTAAGTTCAATGCCCTTTTTACTTAATGCGCTATTGACAGACTCTGCAGAGTGAAATAAGCTTCATG
>CAYOFK010000111.1:0-7724 GCA_964403185.1 uncultured Rikenellaceae bacterium
CTGCCATTCAGGTATAAACGGTAGGAGGCATCAAAAACAGGGATTTTAAAAGAAAGGATTTTCGGATATTGCTCCGGCAACCTGATGGTCAGCCGGTACGTTCCATGGCCCTGACCGGCAAGGTGTTTATTGTTGAGTTTGTAATCAGTCCAATAGCCGGGAACAGCGCCCGTCAAATCGTATTCAGGAAGGGGTGGGGTTTTGAAATCTTCCGGATATAAATAACGCTTCCAGTAAAATTCCCAGTTGCCGTTTAAAGTAATGGCCCATGATTCATCAATGACCTCCTGTCTGAGATTAAGAATGCCGTCATGAACCTGAGCATAGCTCCTGGCATTACTCAGGAAAAGTAAAGCTGCTAAAAAGAAAAAGGAAAGCTTTCTGATGATTATCATAATTTGCCTGTGACAAAGTTATAATTTTATTGCTCAGATTAATTGACCTCTTCACTATTTATAGACTCACATTGAGTTCCGCCAGGTCTCATTCTTTGCCGAAGTCTTCATTCTCCGGACGACCTTGGGTCGTTCAATGTGTCGTCCGGGGAATATTTTGAAATAATAATTGTCTAAGTACTATAAAGCTGTTCTGGGGCAGGTTAGATTAATTGTGCATTTTCAATGGATATTTCTATATTCGTGGTCATGTTTAAAAACAACCTCCTGTTTCTCTGTATGCTTGTGTTCTCAGGGATCATTCCGGCTCAGGGGCAGAGGCCCCATGCTTACGTCTCTGCAGACATGCGAATGTCGCCGCAGGATTCTGCAGTTTATGATCAGATGCTTATTAACGGGCGGTTATGGAGGGGGACATTTTATCAGATTTCCGGGACGGAATGCCTTTTTACGGATGACTGGCTGGACGCGGATATTACCATAAGCGGGAGGTATTTCGATGGCATTAAGTTAAAATACGATATCGTTAATGATGAGATCATGTTCCCAAGTTATAAAACCAACACCATTGTTGTATTGAATAAAAACCAGGTAACCCGGTTCGGATTACACTATAATTCCAGGGAATTTGAGTTTGTAAAATCCGGTGAAGGGGATGCCAGGACTGATGGCTACATGCAGCTCATTTATAGCGGCGGAACACGCTTATATAAAAAATGGAAAAAACGCGTGGTTGTTAACCAGGCACGGTTAAACCAGGAGTTTAAAGTGGAGGGAGTTCTTTTTCTGGAAAAGGATGGCAGCTTTCATAAGATCTCGAAAAAGAGCAGTCTGATGAGCCTTTTTAAAGAAAACAAAAAGGAATTAAAGAACAGCATTAGGGAGGCCCACATCCGTATTGATATAGACCGTCCCCAAAGCATTGTCCCATTGTTGGAAATAGTTGACAGCAGAAATTTCAAATAAACTGGCATTTGGTGAAATTCCTTATTATCATATTGCTGAGCATACTTTGTTTTCCTGTGGTGGCACAGGAAACTCCTGTAAAAATCTCAGGAGATTACAATGGGGTGACTTTTCAGGATTTTGTTGAAAGGATTGAATCAACTTCCGGCTATACCTTCTATTTTAAATCAGGATGGATTAAGGATATTGTTTTGCAGGGCAGCTATAAAGAGGCTGAATTACCTGATATTCTTGAAAGGGAGCTGAAAGACCACTCCCTGTTTTTCGTTATTGATGATGCACAAAGGGTGTTTTTGACTCAGGGCTTTGCCATAAAGATGGATTTTTCTATAAAAGAATTAAATGATACAAACTTCATTATTGTTGAGCAAACTGAACAACAAATTGAGGAAGAACAACGGTCAGAGTTTGAGGTCATTGATATTGGTACTCCTTCAGATGATGCCTCCGGCCAGGTGACCCTGTCCGGTTATATTAAGGATATTAATTCCGGGGAACCGGTCATAGGAGCAGTGATCTATGCTACTGAGATCAATGCTGCTGTTACGACCAATAATTATGGTTATTACTCCCTTACCATACCCCGTGGCAGTTATCAGTTCCAGTTTACATGTCTTGGAATGAAAGAAACTTCCAAGCAGGTTAATGCCTATGGCAGTGGAAATCTGAATGTTGAAATGAGTGTGCGGATGATCCCTTTAAAGGGTGTAACGGTAACTGCAAATACTGATGTGGCCCTGACCCGGATGGAAGTGGGCCTGGAGAAACTGAGTATGCAAACCATCAGTCTGTTGCCAACCAATATGGGAGAACCTGATATAATCAGCAGTGTATTGTTGCTGCCGGGTGTACAAACAGTTGGTGAGGGTGCTCAGGGATTTAATGTCAGGGGAGGTTCAATGGATCAAAATCTGATCTTATTGTATGATGCTCCGGTATTTAATTCATCCCACTTTTTCGGTTTCTTTTCCGGGATAAACGGAGAGGTTATCAAAGATCTTTCACTTTATAAAGGGGGCATACCTGCACAATATGGTGGCCGGGTCTCCTCAGTTCTGGAAATTATCCCAAAGGATGGTAATAATAAAAGAATCAATGCCAGTGGGGGTATCAGTCCGGTAACGGCAAATTTGATGATCGAGGGGCCCATAATAAAGGATAAAAGTTCGTTTCACCTGGCCGGAAGAAGCACATATTCCAATTGGCTGCTGAATCTGATAGACGATCCTTATGTCAGCAACAGCCGTGCTTCTTTTTATGATGTGAATGCCCGCGTTGTTCATGAATTTAATGAAAATAATAAACTGGAATTTTCTGCATACATCAGCAACGACCGGTTTAAATTCAATATGGACACACTTTATTCTTACAACAATCAGATCTTTTCAATTAAATGGCGCCATGTCATTTCAAAAAAATTATTCTCCGTATATTCTGCCAACTACAGTGGCTACGACTATGATATCTTAAGTGAAAACAATTCGGAACAAGCATTTGATCTGAAATACGATGTAAGCAATTTAAATCTCAAAGCAGATTTCACATATTTCCCAAACCTCAGACATAAAATTGATTTCGGCCTGAGTTCAGGAGGGTATCTGGTAAGCCCGGGAGATCTCAGTCCTGTTGGTGATTCTTCCCTGGTCATTCCATCAACCATTGAAGAACAGCATGCACTTGAGTCGGCACTGTATATTAATGATGAATATATTCTTTCGGATAAAATTTCTATAAGCACAGGCATTCGTCTTAGTTTGTATTCACTTTTTGGCCCGGGAACAGTGATCAATTATCGTCCCGGGCTTCCAAAAAGTGAAACTACCATATCAGATACATTGTTATTTAAACGTGGGGCACATATTAAATCCTATTTTGGCCCTGAGTTCAGATTCGGATTAAATTACCGGGTGGGGCCCGTTACTTCAGTGAAGCTGAATTACACCCGGACCAGGCAAAATATACACCTGCTTTCCAATACAAGCTCGGTTTCTCCTACGGATATCTGGCTTTTAAGTAATTCACACCTTGAGCCTCAAATTGGAGATCAGGTTGCTATTGGGGTGTACAGGAATTTACGGGAAAATGTTTTTGAATTTTCTTTGGAAGCCTATTATAAGATCATTCAAAATACCATCGATTTTAAAGGAGGAGCCAAACTTTTCTTAAATGAAAATATCGAAACGGATGTCGTCAATACCAGAGGAAAAGCCTATGGTATTGAGACTATGATAAAGAAGCCAAAAGGGCGTTTTAACGGGTGGATCAGTTATACCTATTCCAGGATCCTGCTAAAAAGTGTTTCAGACTTTCCTGAAGATGCCATCAATGAGGGGGCCTGGTTCCCGGCAAATTACGACAAACCACATTCCCTTACAGTTGTTGCAAATTACCTGGCTTCCAGAAGGTTGACTTTCTCATCTACGTATTTGTACAGCACCGGAAGGCCCATTACATACCCTGTGGCCAGTTACGATTTTTATGGGGCCAGGTTGTTGCATTATTCTGACAGAAACCAATACAGGATCCCTGATTATTCGCGTTTGGACATCTCCACCACTCTGTCAATCGGGAAACTTAAAGCAAGGAAAATAGGGTATTCCACCTTTACCTTCTCCGTATTCAACCTGCTTGGACGCCAAAATGTGTACTCAATATATTTCCAAAACAACGGCAAGGTCCTTAAGGGATATAAACTATCCATCTTTGCCCGGGCAATTCCGTCAATCAGTTATAATTTTAAATTTTAGCCAGGATTATGAAAAGGGTTCAGATTTTAATAGTTGTCATCCTGCTCATCTCAAATGCATGTGTTACGCAGTTCATGCCTGATATCGATGAATACAAGAACCTGCTGGTGGTAGAAGGATTGATAACCAATGAGTATAAAGAACACTATGTGAAACTGTACAGATCCAATCCGGTAGGTTCACTTGAAGATCCGCTGACGGTTCCTTTTGCCAATGTTGTGGTTGTTGACAATTTTGGAAATGAAACCTCATTCACTGAAAGGACCCAGGGATATTATGCAACGGATTCAATGAGTTTCGAGGTTGGCCGTTTGTATACATTGAAGATTGTGACCAGTGACGACATGTATGCTTCCGATGCCATGGAACTCCGGGATGTGCCTCCTATAGACAGACTCTATGCTGAACTGCAATTGCAACCCATTATCGGGACCAATTATGAAAAAATAGGGTACCAGATCTACGTGGATACTCACGACCCTTCCAATGAGACCCGTTTTTATCGCTGGGAGGCACATGAGACATGGGAGGTTAAACTGCCACGGAAATTTGACTGGCCTGCCATTGTTAATAAACACTGCTGGACCTCCCAGGTTTCAGATAGAATATATATTGAAAATACTTCATCCCTGGCTGAAGATCAGGTGAGCCGGTATGCGCTTAACTTTGTTGGAACTGAAACTCCGAGACTGGATGTTAAATACAGTGTATTGTTAAAACAATATGCCTTGAATAAAGAAGAGTACCTGTATTGGAAAAACCTGAGAGACCAGAATGAACAGGTTGGAGGACTTTACGATCCCATACCAATGCCTCTGCCCGGAAACATGGAATCGGAATTAAATCCTGCCCGTGATGTTCTGGGATTTTTCAGCGTCTCCGGAGTTTCTGAAAAAAGAATTTTCATCAATAATGACACCCTTGAAAAACCTAATTATTATTTATATTGTTATGCCGATACCGTTCAGCCAGGAGAAGTATTCCCGCCAGGAATGGACGAAACCTATTTTATACTTTATAAAACTGACCCGCCTGAGGTTCAGTATTTCCTTACCAGAGCGAAAAGCTGTATCGATTGCGCCGTTTTTGGAACCGTAGTAAAACCCCCTTATTGGGAAGATGATAAATAGCATACTACCGAAATGCGTCTTATAAGTAAAATAATCACAGGGGGATCCCTCATATTCTGTTGCCATTCAATGGTGTCGGGACAGAACATGTCCGGATCGTTATTGAACAAAATTACCACATTCGAGAAATATTATGAAGGGGCACATACCGAAAAACTGTTTCTTCATACAGACCGTGATGTTTATGTCACAGGTGAGCATCTATGGTATGCAGCACATCTCTTGAACAAGAAAAGTGCCATAGCCAATCATTCAAAAGTGGCCTATGTTGAGTTATTAAATGCTCAGAACAAACCGGTGGTCCAACAAAAAATACCCTTCCGGGAAATCGCAGCTTCAGGTGGATTTAAAATCCCGGATTCCCTTACCTCCGGTGTTTATATATTGCGGGCTTATACAAAAAGACTCAAAACTTTCGGACCGGCACATTTTTTCCGGAAGCCAATAAGGGTACTCAATCCTTTTAAGGAAACGCAATATCTGAGCAATGAAAACAGGCCTCAATACACAAGAGAAATTTCGGTAGGTTTTCATCCCGAAGGAGGAACCCTTGTGGCCGGACTTAAAAGCAGAATCGGGATAAAAGTCATGGATAGTTTCAGTGTGGGCGTCCCAGTTGAAGGAACAGTCAGGAACGAAGCAGGGGATACAGTCGCAAAGGTTCAATGTGATGCTTCCGGTTATGGAATATTCGAGTTGGTTCCGGAAAGAGCCAACTCATATAAGCTTGGATTTTCAGTTGATGGTAAACTACATGAATTTCCTTTGCCACAGTCTGAGGCTTCAGGATTTGTGATCAGGACCTCCCGCACTTCAAAAGGATTCCTTAAAGTGGAAGTAGGTGTTGACGAACAATATGTAGCTGCGAATGGAAGGAACTACTATTTTGTCGTCCAGACCAGGGGATCTGTAGATTTTCAGGACAACAGACAGCTGACAGAAAACCGTGACATGATCACCATCCCAAATTCATTTCTGACCCCGGGGATCAATCAGATTGCCTTGTTTGATCAAAACGGAAAACTTTTGGCGCAACGACTCATTTATACACCATTTGATAAACCTGAAAGTATTCAGTTAATAACGGTTGATACGTACCGGACAAGACAAAAGGCCGAATTACAACTGGAATTGGAATATTCAGATATCCCGGATTTTCCGGCTTTAAGCCTGTCGGTTTCTGTGCCTGGTGAAACAGATCACATCAGTGGTTTTATGGAGAATTACTTCGTTCAGTCAGAATTTTCTAACCTGGTTGAAGCATGGGACCTTATGGAACTCATCCGGATTAAAGACGCTGCTGATGTGGAAAAAAGACTGATCGGTATGCATAGCTATTTATACAACTGGGAAACTTCTGATAAACTTATTGATTTCCAACGAAAAGATACCGGACCTGATGGAGTATATCTTACAGGAACACTTATTCAGAGGGGCTCGGGAACACCCATTGAAAATAAATTATTATACCTGTCGGTTCCGGGAACCACCACAAGCTTAAAATATGCAAGAACTGACAAACAGGGGGCTTTCAAATTCCTGATGCCGGATCAGGCTGGTGTGTCAGATCTGGTAATACAAGTGGCAAATGGCGATCAGGAAGACTTCAGGATCTCTGTTGACAATCCTTTTTCACTGGACTATCTCGAAACCGGGGCAGCTTCACTGCGGATTCATGAAAAATTACTGGATAAAGCTTCCGACTGGAGTGTTAATTACCAGCTTGAACAAATCTACCATGACTCCATAATACCACCTGAGGAACCTGAAAAAATCAGAGCAGAAAACTTTTATGGCAGGGTGGATAAATCGCTCAATCTGGATGATTTTATTACCCTCCCGGTACTTGAAGAAGTGTTTTACGAACTTATTTATGGCGTGCGTTTGAAAAAAACAGGTTCAGATTACAGATTCATTCTTCTTGATCCGGTTTTTAATACCACTACAATTGAAAATCCTGCTGTGTTCATTGATGGGGTTATGGTTTTTGATGTAAACCGGATTGCAGAGATGCATCCTGAAGAGTTTCAACGAATTGATGTGGTCCGGGATAAATATCAATTGGGGGATATTGTTCTGAACGGGATCGTCAGCCTTTACACCAGGGATGGTGATTTCAGCATCTATGAGTTGCCCGCTTCCGCCGTTCGCAGATATTATCCTTTATATAATTCTGTTGGTGAATTTTATTCTCCACACTATTCTGAAAAGGATCCCGGAAAGGCCCGCATCCCGGATCTGAGAAACACACTTTACTGGGATCCCAATGTGAGGATTGATGAGCAGGGAAAGGCAACAATAGAATTCTATACATCAGATTTTCATTCTGATTATGTAATAGTAGTTGAAGGGATTACAGAGAAAGGAGATTTTATTTCTGTGCGAAAAACCATCACGGTAAAATAAAGTCGAAGAGGTCGAAGGGGTCGAAGAGGTCGAAGGGGTCGAAGAGGTCGAAGGGGTCGAAGAGGTCGAAGGGGTCGAAG
>CAYOFK010000111.1:7824-10514 GCA_964403185.1 uncultured Rikenellaceae bacterium
GGTCGAAGGGGTCGAAGAGGTCGAAGGGGTCGAAGAGGTCGAAGGGGTCGAAGGGTCGAAGAGGTCGAAGGGTCGAAGAGGTCGAAGAGGTCGAAGGGGTCGAAGGGGTCGAAGGGGTCGAAGGGGTCGAAGAGGTCGAAGGGGTCGAAGAGGTCGAAGGGGTCGAAGGGTCGAAGGGTCGAAGGGGTCGAAGGGTCGAAGGGGTCGAAGAGGTCGAAGGAAGAGGTCGAAGAGTCGAAGGGTCGAAGAGTCGAAGGGGTTGAAGAGGTCGAAGCATAGGAGGGGCCTAGCGATGAGCTATGCGAAGAGCAAACTTTCGACTTATGTGTATTTTTACCTGTCCGGCCCGTAAATCTGCTTTATTTTACGGCCCTGGAACACAAGGGCTGATAAAGCAGTGAACAGGGCAACCACACCCAGGATGATCGCCAGCCGTGTCCAGTCTTCGCCGGCTTCCTTCCTCCGGATGACATACATTATCAAGGCCCGGATCCACTCCATGGCTCCCAGAACCAGTGCTGCCTGGAGTGCGCGTGCAACCCACAGCCGTTTTATAAATAAAAGGTTTGCCAGGAGGAGAGACAGGATCATCAGTGGCACCAGGTCGATACGCGAAAAGTGCGCTGCAAGCAATAAGAAACTCAGAATAACAGGCAGTAAACGTAAGAAAGTCATGATCAGGTTGTTTTGGAATTACACTGCAAATATTAAAAGAATTCCTTGATATTTTACTCTTGAGTATTTTGCTGAAAGTATACGGAGTGCTCATTCATATAGATGATGATGTGGAGAAAACTGCAAAAAAGATTGTATCTAAATTACATTCAAGTGTTTGAGTAATAGTAGTTTGGATCGGCCGGACAGCCTGCTGGTTTTTCAATATTGCTCATGAGATGAATTCCGCGAAATTTTTATTTGACTATCAGCGAATTAATCTTTATTTTTTCCTCCCTTAAAAACTCAACAAGCATGGAAAAATCTACCTTAAAGTTTCATTTATGGCTGGCAATTATTTTGGGCTCTGTCTGGGGGTTTTTAGAAGTAGCCCTGGGCATGGGACTCCGAGCCTGTGCAGCAAGTTTGTCAGGCTCGGTGATGACAGGTGTTGCCCTGTTTTTTATCGCAGTCGGATGGACTTCCACCAGGCGCTGGTTTGTTCCGGTGTTGATCGTTCTGATCGCCTCTATCTTCAAACTGTTTGATGCCTTGATCCTGGCATTGCCGGTTATTCACGGAGCCATTGCTAATCCGGTCTTTGCCTTTTGGACTGAAGGATTCGCATTCATCCTTCTGATCATGGTATTCAGCCGGCAGGGATTCCGTAAAAGATCTGCACGCATGTGGCTTGGTGGGGGGTCTGCGCTAATCGCGGTAAGCATGTTTCCTCTTGTGAAGTTTGCCACCACTATTCCGGCCTGTGTATATCCGGGCACTTCGGTACCTCTCTCAATTATGTTTTCCCCTGTGGCCATCATTTTTTCAGCAATCACTGTTCCACTGGGATTTTACGCGGCTGAGCGTATCACTGCAGAGTCAGCCGGCCTCAGCATGATCTTCAGAAATAAGGCAATCAGTTATCTCATCTCACCTGCCACACTGGTTGTCTGTCTGGTTCTGGTATTCCTTTTCAGGTTGCTGGTACCAATGAGTTTTTCATGATCCAATTGAATTGCCTTTAAAGCCGGGAACATAGCTTTTAATGGTTGATGTAAAATGAAAAATATCCTTGCAACCCTGTCTGATAACCCGGGGAACCATGACTCACTGGTTCCGGTCAGGAAACAGCATCAGCAATCAGCAAAAAGATCTTTTGTAAGTGCTGTGGTCCTTGCGGCTGGTGAATCCAAAAGGATGGGCAGTCCAAAGCAATTATTGCCCTACGGTGATTCAAGCATTATTGAAACTGTTATACAGAATATCGGAAGATCAGCAGTAGCTCATACCATTGTGGTACTGGGTTCACATTTCGATGAAATTTCTTCAAGGATAAGCAAATACCCGCTGACAATCGCCGGGAACACGGACTATAAAAAAGGCATGCTTTCATCCCTGCAGCAGGGATTAAAGAAACTACCCGGTCAGACCGGTAGTGTTATAATACTGCTGGGTGACCAGCCAATGATAAGGACCTCTGTTATAAACAGGCTTATCGATGCTGGTGATCGTTCTGAGAAAGGTATTGCGGTTGTAGTGTATAAGAGCAAAAGAGGGCATCCGCTGTTGTTTGATGTAAAATACAGGTCTGGGATTGACCGGCTTGGTCCGGATAAAAGCCTTCGTGACTTTTTAGATGTCCATCAGGATGAAATCCTGGAGGTTGAGGTGGATAATCCGGAAATACTCAGAGATATTGATACCATTAAAGATTATTATAAAGAACTTAATTATTAACACTGTTGTTTTGTTTTCCTTAATATTCTCCTGTTTTGTGCAACGCATGACCTAGTGTAGTCACCTTTAAATTGATTTAGAAATTCCAGTATATGTCCACTGAAAAGGTTTCGCCCTGTTTTCATTATAATACTCCAGATATTTCATCAATTCCATTATGAGTTGTTGTTTTGAAGTCCAGACAGCATCTTTTAGCACCTCGCGGGTTAGGATATTAAACCAGATTTCAATTTGATTAAGCCAGGAAGAATATCAGAAACCTTGCTCTGACTTATCCCGGTCATTGTTGCAATCTCTTG
>CAYOFK010000112.1:0-10483 GCA_964403185.1 uncultured Rikenellaceae bacterium
ATGGTTGCTAGAGGTTCTCAGAGCCTAATCTCTCCCCTCTTCTTAATAAATCAAACACTCTTATCAGGAAAGAATATTTGAATTGATCTGACAAAAATAAAACTTTAATTATTATTTCCAAAAAATTGTTTTCACTGAAAACCCGAAAAAGAGAACTAAATCAAGTAAAGCCTATGTAGATCGACTTTGAAAGTCGATTGGGTTTGCGAGAAACCCTCAAATCTTCAAGGTTTCACAAATGGACCAGTTGAATAATAATTCGTAATTTTGAGTGGTAATCATTCCTGCTTTCATAAAATATGGAAAAAAAGATTTTTATTTACGATTCCCTGCGAAGAAAGAAGGTCCCGTTTGAACCTCTGCAGTCCCCTTTTGTTGGAATGTATGTTTGTGGCCCTACCGTTTACGGTGAACCACACCTGGGCCATGCCCGCATGGGAATTACTTTCGACCTGGTTTTCCGGTATCTCAAACACCTGGGATACAAAGTCAGGTATGTCAGGAACATAACCGATGTTGGTCATCTTGAAAACGATGCCGATGACGGCGAGGACAAGATCGGGAAAAAAGCCAGGCTGGATCAGCTCGAACCCATGGAGGTGGTGCAACATTATACTAAAAGTTACCATCATGCAATGATGCGCCTGAATCTCCTGGATCCCAGTATTGAGCCACTGGCTTCAGGTCATATTATTGAACAACAGGAATTTATTGAAAAGATCATCCGTGCCGGGCTGGCCTATGAAGTGAATGGATCGGTGTATTTTGATGTTAAGAAATACAATGAAAATTATCAGTATGGGATACTTTCGGGAAGAAATGTCGAAGATCTGCAAAGCAGCAGCAGGGAGTTGGAGGGTCAGCAGGAAAAAAAGAATTCTTATGATTTTGCACTCTGGAAGAAAGCAACTCCCGAACACCTCATGAAATGGCCTTCACCCTGGGGCCAGGGATTCCCGGGATGGCATCTTGAATGCTCCACTATGAGTACCAAATACCTGGGCGACCGGTTTGATATCCATGGAGGTGGACTGGACCTGCTATTCCCTCATCATGAATGTGAAATAGCACAATCCACGGCCGTGCATGGAGAAAGTTCTGTGCGCTATTGGATGCATAACAATATGGTTACTTTGAACGGACAAAAAATGGGACGGTCACTGGGCAATGCAGTCACCCTGGAAGAGTTCTTTACAGGGACACACCATCTGCTTGAACAGGCGTATCATCCCATGACCATCCGTTTTTTTATGTTTCAGGCTCATTATCGCGGACCCCTGGATTTTACCAACGCAGCCCTGATGGCCGCAGAAAAGGCTTTGGAACGGCTGTTTCGTGGTATGGAAACCCTGGAAAAGATCCGGCCCTCATCTAAGTCAGATTATAATATTAAGTCTTTTGAGTCAAAATGTTACCAGGCATTAAATGACGATTTCGATACCCCTGTCCTGATCTCACATTTATTTAACGAACTAAAGCATATCTATACCCTTGCTGAAGGGAAAGCAAGCATTATTTCACAAGACCTGGACAAACTTCAAAATCTTTATAAGAACTTTGTAGAAGAAATTCTGGGACTTAAAAAAGAACATTCCGGAAATAGATCTGAATTAACTAACGATTTAATTGAAACCATTCTTCAAATACGTCAAGAAGTAAAAGGAAAGAAGGACTTTGCCACCTCCGACCGTATCCGTAAAGCCCTTACAAAGCTGGGGATTGAAACCAAAGATCTGAAGGAAGGTTTCGACTGGGAAATAAAATGAACTACTGAGTATATATTGGTTATTAACAAGGGATTGCCAGGAGTGTAGATGGCTTGGCTGAAAGCCACAATCAGTAAATTTTCCACTATTCCTGTATGGCCGATTTACTGTAAAGGCTGCCGTTAAACCAATATTCATTATAATAGGTCTGGCCATTTTCAGAGTGCACTTTATAATCAAAAACAAGTTCCTCCCCATTGGCCAGACGGACAATGATCCGGCCTGCATCCCTGTTCCCTCTGATTGTCCATTTTCCCCGGTCATCACTCTGCGAATAGGCCCCCCAATTCCCTGTAATATCTCCAACATCATTGGCAAAATTACCTGCATAAGAGGACTCGTATTGCTCAGAATAGATTCCGTTAGGATACAGGTACATCCAGGTGGTGGTGTTTGTTGTGAATGAAGTCCATTTTCCTGAGAATTGTTGCATCAGACCAGATACATCCACTTTTGCATAGTACATGTTTTGTTCAATGGTTTTTGCAGCGGCAATAATTCCTTTCCCAAGCTGGTCAGGAGTGCTGACAGCAATTATGAATGCACCGCCTCCATACGGTGAGAGCGTCCCGATACCTTTTGCCCGAACCTGTGAACCATCCCATGTGCCGGAATAATCTCCAATGATACTATTGCCTGAAAGTTGGTTTAATGCTCCTGAAAGCATGAGGTAAACTCCCTCCTCCTGAATGCCCTTTCTCATTTCTGTCTCAAGTTCTTGTTGCATTTTTGCATTATGAGGCATTACAACAATGAGACCCGGGATGGTATTATGTCCAAGCAGCATCACCCCCTCAGCCTGTTGGTGGGTCCATCCTTCCGGAGGGCTGAAGGTAAATCCCCAGGATTTATCACCAATCTGATTTCCCGAAGGACGGGGACGCCCTTCCGCGGGACTTGTGGCAACAACCGGGTTTGAGGTGTTGGGATTGCCGGGATTCTGAAAGTTCTGGTTCTGCTGGTTAAAAGGCTGGGCTGCAACCGGCGGAGGCATTGCCTGGTTGCCTGTTACGGAAGATTGTTTGGTGAAGGCCAGATACCGGGCATTATCATAATCAGGCATGTTTTGAGCATCCGGTTCGATAAGTGACAGGGTCAGATCCCTGCCTGCAAGAAAGGCTTCAAAATAAACCGAACCTTGCTGACTGCTACACACTCCGGCAGCAGCGCCTTCTGTTATGGTTCCTTCCAGCTTAAAACCGGCGCCCGTTGAGCTGGATAAGGTTCCTGTCAGGATGCCCTGCGATTCTTTAAAAATAAGGGTCAGTGTGGTTCCCCCGGCAGTCATGGTATAGGTTCCGGTGTAGTCCTCCTGCTGTAAGGCAAAAGAAATTTGAGGGCCGGGAATGCAATACATCATTCCTGTCAGGAGCAGGACCCTGCCCAGACGGATACATGTGCTTTTCATCATTGTTGTTTTAATTTTAATGACAATTTCGTTCCGTAAGTTACAAAAAACAGCCTGAGGCTTTATGCAGAGAACCTGTCTTATTAGTGAATTCGTCTTGGATTGGTGCATTCGTGGCCTGGGTCAAGAAGCCACCAATGAACGAATAAATTAATCACTAAAGAACCAGCTGTCACTCAGCTTATTATAAGTGGACAGCAATGATTTCAGATTTTAAATCCGAATATAACCATATCGTCTATTTGCTCCATGTTCCCTTTCCATTCCTCAAAGCTTATATCCAGGATCTTTTTTTGCTCTTCCATAGGTTTGGTATGGATATTCAAAAGAAGGTCCTTAAACGGTTTATACTTAAATTTCCTGCCTTCCGGGCCCCCGAATTGATCCGCAAATCCATCTGAGAACATATAAAACACATCTCCCTTTTGAAGTTTTACCGTATGTTTCCTGAAGGGTGGCATTTTCACGTGAATGGCTACCGGCATTTTATCCCCCCTGATATGCTCAAGCATTCCTTTTCTAATATAATAAAGCGGGTTGTTTGCTCCGGCAAATTCAAGTGTTTTGTCTTTTTTATTGATGACACACAGGGCCATATCCATACCGTCCTTTGCTCCCTCAACACCATCTTTTTGTTGTAATGCTTCAATAATGTGTCTTCTGAGTTGATTCAAAATCTCATGGGCCTCATGTACCTTGTTTTTATTCACAATCTCATTAAGGAAAGAAATGCCCAGCATGCTCATAAATGCACCCGGAACACCATGCCCTGTACAGTCAGCCGCCACCAGGATCAGATAATCATCCAGTTCGGTGGTCCAGTAAAAATCACCACTGACAATATCCCTTGGTTTAAACAGCACAAAATAATCCGATAAATGGTCCTTAACCTTTGCTGCCGCAGGCAACAATGACCTCTGGATGCGCTCGGCATAGTGTATGCTGTCTGTTATTTCCTTTTTTTGCATCGCGATTTGATCCCGTTGGTTTTCTGCCAGATCCCGTTGAGCCTGGATTTCCTTGTTGGCATTTTCAAGATCAATGGTGCGCTCACGAACCTGGGCTTCCAGTATCTTCTTTTGCCGTTGAATTTGCCTCAGCCTCATCTTATACAACATATTTACCAGGAAGACAATAACCAGCAAAGCCGCCATCCTGAACCACCAGGTCTCCCAGAATGGTTTTCTGATTTCAAACCGGTAACTTTGTGAATAGCTCCAGACATTATCTTTACCCCTGGCCCTGTATACAAACTCATACTTTCCCGGAGGATTATTTGTGTAGTAGGCTCTGTATTCATTTCCCCGGTTAATGAAATTATAATCATCTCTGAGACCTCTCAGATAAAACTCATATTCAATAGACCGCTCATCCGAAAAGAACAAGCCGGAAAGTTCAAATATGAAATTGTTTTCGTTGTATTTGAATTTTTGTCCGGGGTATATTTCAATTTCCTCCCCGTTAAGCAGAATTTTTTCAAGATAACAACGTGGCGAATATTCCTCTTCCTTTTGTGCCTTAATGTTAAAACTCGAAATGCCATGATACGTTCCCACCCATAATAATCCGTTTTCATCAAGGAACAGTCCGTTACTTGTAATTTCGTCACCTGAAAGTCCCTCTTTGGAATTGATTTGAAATTCTGCTTTACGCGTTTCTTTATTAAAATAGATCAATCCAAAATTGGTGCCCATCCAAAAATGGTTCCTGCTTTTTGCAGGAATGATGGTTTTAATAACCATATGAGCCCCCGGGAAAGGAATGGTAAACACCGCTCCGTCCTCATAAAAGGAAAGGCCGCTTTCCGTCCCCATCCATAATAGATTTTCAATGACACAGAGGGACCACACCGACCGTTCTGATTCCAAAAACGGCACAAATTCATTGCCATTGAAAGACACCAATCCGATACTGCCTCCGGCAATGATCTGACCCTGATATTCTGTCATTTGATAGATGCTGGCTGTTTCCTTCTGCTGGTAAATCTCAGGTTTATCGCTGAATTTTTTGAAATGATATACCACCCCCTTTTTTCCGGTAAGTATAAATATACCCCCAGTGGAGGAGATGTAAACATTTTCAATACCATCAAGGATCTGAGACCGGTTTTGACGCAGTAAACTCAAATTTCTGACATTGAATTCAAACAACCCTTCTGTTGTGGCCAGAAGAATATTGCGATTTGGCAAGATGCTGATAATGGTTTTAGATGCACCTGCCGGCAGGTGGGAGGAGAAATTCACCAGATCCGACTTAAAGTAAAAAACACCATCATTGGTCCCGATCCATATCCTGCCGTTCACATCCTGATTGATTGAGTAAATGTAATTATCCAAAATCTCAGGATAAAAGTTTCTCAGGTTCTTATTGTTAATGATGCGCTGTAAACCTCCTGAAAATCCGATCCATAGATTTTCTTCATGGTCCTCCCAGTAGGATAAAACAGTGTTATTCATCAGGTCGGTACCACTTTCATAAGCCCGCGCCTCCTGATCCATGGAAACCACCTGGTACAGGTGTGAGTCGTTCATGAACCAGATGGAACCCGACCTGCTTTGACTGATCCTCTTAATGATTGAATAAGGGATCTTAAACCGGTCGTTCAGCGGAGTCCCCTTATACCTTCTTTTTAACTGGGTTGTACTCACTTTATAAAGCCCGTCTGAAGTGGAAAACCATACCTGGTTGGTGGCATCAATAAAGATTGTGTAGCAATGATCAGGCAGTAATTTTTCAGGTTTTTCGTTTCCGGGCTGGAAAAAAACTCCTTCATTAGTGGCAAAAAACTTCTCAAAACCTGTTGAATCCTGGGCTATGGCATTCACATTTCCGGGAAGCTGGGGGACTTCATTGCTGATGATCCGTTCTCTCCCGCTCTGATCAAGCATATAAATACCCTCATTGCTCAGGAACCATTTATTATCCTGTTTATCAATAAAAATGGCATTAAATGCAATATTTGTAAACAGTTTTTTAATGATGCTGTCGTTTCTGAATACGGAGATCCCTTTGGCTGTGGCAAAATAAATGTCCCCGGCCCGGTCTTCCTTAATATCGGATATCGAATTATCACTCAGCCCATTGAAAAAATTGAAAACCTCCATATCGCGCCCGTTGTAACGGGCCACTCCGGAGTTGGTGCCAAACCACATATACCCGCGATGGTCCTGAATAATGGATGATATATCTTCCTGCGGAAGGCCGTCTTCAGATCCATAAAGAATATAAGGCAGGTACCCGGTTTGAAATTTTTCATAATAATTCTGAATGAATTCCTTCGGACTTAAAAATGATTTACCCTCCAGAACTTTATTGAGTGCATTTAACAAACCCTTATCTTCCGATTCGGAAATAAACTGCTCAATAATGGCTTTCAGTTCGGGCTGGTCTTTTCTCACCGCCCAGCACAGGTCAATGCTTCCCAAAGAAATTTTCTGGTCGAGCTGCGGATAAAGGAACCCGTTCAGGATGATGGTATAATCGGCCCTGCCCTCCACCACTGCATCAATAAATTCATTGACCTTTCCATAGATCAGACTGTCGATGCCATTTTTTAACAGCACCTCTTCATAGATGGTCCCTACACCGGTGATGCCAATATATTTCTTAAGGTCTTCAATGGAGTTGATCTCTGTATCTTCACGGGCCAGAACGGAATATTGTGTGGGGTAAACAGGGATGAGTTCCACTTTATCCTGGCGCCACTGCAAAGGGGAGATCAGGTCTGTTGCCACATCAAAATAGTGAAAAATCTCAGGTGTATAGACGCTGTCCTTGCGGATGGTCTTTTGACTGTCTTCCCAGTAAGCCGCAAAGGCCGGAACAACAACATATTCCATTTTAACACCCAGGTAATCGGCAAATTCTTCAGCCAGCGCATTCATGAATTGCTTGTCGCCCGATTTCTTATATACAAAATCCCGCTCACGGAGTGATACAACAATTTTTTTATCCGCAATTATTTCGGGAAGGTCCCTGTGAATGAGTTCAAGGGGAGTATGGGGGTCAATTTGTCCGACAAACTCAGAATATTTTTCTCCAAACCGTTCCTCAAAGATCCGGTCCAGAGTTCCGTCATTTTCAATTGTTCTGAAAAAGTTTTCAACTTCCTCCTTCAGTGGATTGCCTTTTTCAATGGCCCAGGCTGATTTGTTGATCGGGTTGATGGGTATGACCCATTTGAATTTTCTGTCATTGTCCTTTATAAATGTGAGAGCTTCATCAGCATCCACAACGATGCCGTCAATGTCTCCGTTCAGCAACATTTCTTTGGCGGCATCAGAAGTAGGTGTTTTTATGATGATCACCTCCCCCTCTATTTTTTCATTGATCAGCTCAAGGTGTGTGACATAACTGGTGCCGTTCATCACAGCGATCCTTTTTCCACTCAGTTTATCGAGGTCATTAATGGATTTATCCTCTGCCGGAACAACCAGTAATTCTGCAGAGATCAGTGTTTCAGCAAAATCAAACAGCTTTTTCCGCCACTCCACAATGGTGAAAGTGCTGCAAATAATATCTGCTTTTCTCAGAGCATCCGGTGTGTAACGATGATCCGGATTGGTCTCAAGGTCTTCAGGTGTTACTCCGTTGTTGCTGAATACTTCATCCCAACTGATGATGACTTCCTCCACTTCCAGATTCAGGAATCTGGCAAATTCATACGCCAGGGGATAATTAATGGTTAGCTTATCGGCCGGATCAAAAGCAATCAGCAACTTTCCGCTTTTTTTTATTTCATCCAGAGAGTCCGGATAGACCTCTGATGCCATCAGGCAAAAAACAAAAACAAGGATTAGTGCAGACCGGATCGCTTTCATAACAGTGTTTTTATAAAGTATTTTCAGGAACCATATCAGAAACTAATCTCTTATCTTTGCCTGGATCCCGTAACAAATTTAACGCATTATCGATTGATGCCGAAAAAATGGAGTGAAAATATCTATTGCAACCACCCCTTCAAACCTTCAAGGCTGCAAACCCGTGAGGTCTCAGTGGGATCACTGCTGATCGGATCCGCACATCCTTTGCGAATCCAGTCCATGACCAACACACCCACTATGGATACAGGATCTTCGGTCAGACAATGCATCCGGATCATTGATGCCGGAGCGGACCTTGTAAGGCTTACCTCCCGGAATATTGCCGAAGCTGAAAATCTGGCAAATATTAAAAAAGAACTGAGAGATTGCGGGTATCATACGCCATTGATTGCAGACATTCACTTCAATCCACGGGTGGCTGAAACAGCAGCCCGCATCGTAGAAAAAATACGGATCAACCCTGGAAACTATATTTCCAAAACAGACGGTAATAAACGGGGGATCATAGAAAAATCCCTGAAACCATTGATCACAATTTGTAAAGACCATCACACGGCAATGCGAATTGGTGTCAATCATGGTTCCCTTTCCGAACGTATCCTCAAACAATTTGGAGATACGCCCCGGGGAATGGTCGAGTCGGCCCTGGAATATCTCAGGGTCTGCCAGGATCAGGATTTTCACCAGGTGGTGTTTTCAATGAAATCCAGCAACACCCTTGTTATGATCCGGGCTTACCGCCTGCTTGTGCATAAAATGCTTGAACAGGGCATTGTTTATCCATTACATCTCGGTGTTACCGAAGCAGGTGAAGGGGAGGATGGCCGTTTGAAATCGGCTGTGGGAATCGGTAGTTTGCTGGCCGACGGAATAGGCGATACCATCCGGGTTTCCCTTACAGAAGATCCTGAATTTGAAATCCCTGTCGCCGGAAAACTGGCAGCACTGTTCCAGGAACTGAAAAGTAATAAACCGGATACGGGAGATCTTCATTATCCGGTAGATCCCTTTGAATATCAGAAACGTCTTTCTGATCCGGTATTGAATATAGGAGGAACATCTCTTCCCGTCGTTATTGCCGATTGTTCCGGATCAGGAAACAGGGGTGGGGACCTGCTGGATTTGGCGGGTTATGTGACCAACTCACAAACAGGATACCGCGAACCCGGCGACCGGACTGCCGATTACCTCTATTTTGGCAATACCCCGCCTTCATTTGCACTGCCTGATTCCGCCAGGGGAATACTGGAGGCCGAAGCCTGGAAAAAGGATCCCGTAAATATATGGTACTTCCCTGTATTCAGTCTTGAAGATTTTCTATTAACCGGAATAAAGTCAGATGTTCTCAATTTTATAAAAATAAAAACGGAAGGTGACATAACAGAAGATGTTCAAATCTGCAGTCAGGATCCCACGGCAGTATACATTCTTGAAGGAACAAAGACCACTGATTTTCATTTTTGGCGCTCATTCTTTGCGGGCCTGATAAGGGAACAGATCCATACTCCGGTCATTCTTAAAGCATGCCTCCCCGCTGCCGATCCTGAAAGTCTTCAACTTGAAGGTTCTGTGATGTTTGGCGGATTGTTCGCCGACGGATTGGGGGACGGCGCCTGGCTGACTTCGTCCGGCGCAACCGGTTGCGGCCTGCTCACTGCATCATGCTTTGGCATCCTTCAAGCCTCCCGTGTGCGCACTACCAGAACCGAATTTATTTCATGCCCGTCCTGTGGCCGCACCCTTTTTAACATCCTGGAAGCCACATCCCGGATCCGTAAGAAAACCGGGCATTTGAAAGGCCTGAAAATCGGGATCATGGGTTGTATTGTCAATGGTCCCGGTGAAATGGCCGATGCAGATTACGGATATGTCGGGTCGGGACCCGGAAAAGTGAACATTTATAAAGCCCGAAAGATCATCCGCCGCAATGTATCTTCCGAAGTTGCTGTTGAGGAGCTTATTAAGGTAATAAAAGAAAATGGTGATTGGATGGACCCTTAAGAATCACCCGTCGGCATGCTTAAAGCGGTCCTGCGGATATAGGCTGAAGCGAAGGTGAAGGCTGAGGAAAAGCCAATGTAGATCGACTTTGTAAGTCGATTAGCGATTTGCAAAATCGCTCTACAGAACTCCCCCCAAAGTTTGATTTGCAATTTAGCAATGTAACAATTTAGCATTCTGGCCCCATAATCATAACACTTCCAGCCGTGCCTGCGGTCGGGCAGGAGTTCACAGGTCCCTGCCAGCAGGGCATGGCCTATGGTACTCTTTCATGCAACCCGGGTTTCAAGATGACGTTTTTATATAGTATAGGCGCCAAGCGCTTTTGAAGCGCCAGGCGCCTCAGATTTCCATGCAGAAAGACCTACGAGGTTTAAAAACCTCGTAGGTCTCGCTTTACCCTATCGTGACCCGGCTTGATGTCCGGGTTACGATTATACCAGAACAACATATTCCTGGCAGTTTCCTGATCCACAAGCCAATAA
>CAYOFK010000113.1:0-7705 GCA_964403185.1 uncultured Rikenellaceae bacterium
GTTATATTTTGGCACCATTCCTGTACAATCTTATTAAATATCCGGATGCAGCTGCAATCTGATAAACTGACTTTTTGGATCTTAATGATTACAACCTCAGTGACCTGGGGACAAACAAAAGAGTTTCAGCCACCGGATTATCTTGGTGAAGAGCTGTATTATGTCATATCGTATAGTTTTTTGCATGCCGGGGCGGCTCGTATCACCTTCAAAACGGATTCTGCTACCCAACGTTCTCATATTATTGCCGATGCCCGTACAACCGGACTGGCCAATACACTGTACCGGATCAGGGACATCTATGAATGTTATATGGATCCCGGGTCCGGGCGTCCCTACAAAGCCATCCGGAATGTCCGGGAAGGACGCTACAGGGAGTACAATGTAGTGATCTATGACTTCAATACCCGTGAGGATTCCACAATTGTGGTAAGCCAGAAATCGGGAACCCAGGTGGTCCAAAAGAATATTTACGACATCCTTACCGGTTTTTTTCATCTGCGGAAGAACCTGATATCCGGGGAAACCCCGGAAGGAGATACCATTTTTATCCAAACCTACTTTACCGATGAGGTTTGGGACCTTAAGGTAAAATATGCCGGTAAAGAAATCATCAAAACAAAATTAGGGAAAGTGAAATGTTTGAAATACAATCCGGTTACTGAAGTGGGCAGGGCTTTTAAGACTGAAGATGACATGTCAATTTGGTTTTCAGATGACGAAAACCATATACCGGTTAAGATCTGGGTGAACCTGCGAATTGGTTCCGTGTCATCAGAACTGGTTGATTATAGACATCTGAAATTCGAATTCACCAGTCTGGAAAAGAAAAAATGATCTTTAAGATTTTTTTAAAGATCCTGTTCTTAAAGAGTTTTGAAGTTTTCCACTATTTTTGTAGTATTCAAGATCAAATTTATTACGAAAACACTTTATGGCAACAACGGCAGATTTCCGCAACGGCTTGTGTATTGAATTTAACAATAACCTCTATACTATTGTTCAGTTTCAACATGTAAAACAAGGTAAAGGCCCGGCTTTTGTGCGGACCAAACTTAAAAGTTTGTCCACAGGCAGAGTCATTGATAATACTTTTTCCGCCGGCCATAAGGTGACCGTTGCCAGGGTGGAGCGCAGGCCTTACCAGTTTCTGTATAAGGATGACCTGGGATTCCATTTTATGCATAACGAGACTTTTGAACAAATTCAGCTCGATAATAAATTCATTACCGCACCGGATCTCATGAAGGAAGGACAAGAAGTCGAGATTCTGGTGATTGCTGAGTCTGAAACACCACTCTCATGCAGCCTCCCCCCCTTCGTCGTTCTGGAGGTTGTTTTTGCCGAACCGGGAGTGAAGGGTGATACCTCCACTACTGCATTAAAACAAGCTGAGCTGGAAACAGGTGCCACCATCATGGTTCCTTTATTTATTAATGAGGGTGATAAAATCAAGATAGATACCCGCGACCGGTCCTATTCTGAACGTGCAAAAGGATAGGTTTTCCCATGATCTAATTTTTAAGCATGACTGACATTGCCTCCATTAAACGCCTGAGACTATCCCAATTTAAGCTTGATACTCTGCTCAACATCACGCAGGCTATTAACAAGAACCTGCCTGCTGAAGAGTTGTTAGCCACAGTCGAGGAGGTTTTAAGAAAGGAGTTGAATATTGGCAAGATCGCCATTTTTATGATCAGTGAAGATTGGGAACTTATTTTGGAATCGGGCTGCTCAACAAATGCCTGTAAAGCAATCTCTGTTGAGGAAACCCTGTTGCCGATCAAGGATATTTCTTTTGTCACGGGCTCGGAAGAGAAAAGCCTTAAGGAATTTGATATCATCCTTCCCATTTATAACAATAATGCCCCGCTGGCTTTTGTGCTGATCGGGGATATTGAAGAAGAGAGTGAAGGCATCAGCCCTGTGATCAAACACCTGCATTTCATACAGACCCTTTCAAATATTGTGATCGTTGCCATCGAAAACATCCGCCTGTTTGAGGAAAGCTTGCAGCAGGAAGCCCTGAAAAAAGAGATGGAACTGGCTTCCAGGATGCAATCACTGTTAATCCCCGATAATGATAACCTGCCCCGGAATGAGTATTACTATGCCACCGGTTTTTATTTTCCGCACTATGAAGTGGGCGGGGATTATTATGACTGTATTGATCTGGGCAACCATGAGATGGGATTTTGCATGGCTGATGTTTCCGGGAAAGGGATTTCTGCAGCCTTGCTGATGGCCAATTTCCAGGCCACACTGCGGGCATTGTTTTCTTCAGATATCAAGTTGGATATCCTGGTACGAAAGCTTAATAAAAGTGTGATCTTAAGTGCGAACGGGGAAAAGTTCATCACCTTGTTTGTTGCCAGGTATGATGGAAAAACGAAAACCCTTCTGTATGTAAATGCAGCCCACAATCCACCGGTCTTTTACCAAATCGCCTCAAAAAAGATCACAAAGCTTGAAAGCAGTTGTGTGGGAGTGGGCATGCTTGATGATATTCCCTCCATCACTATTGGGGAGGTTCAAATCAGCGAAGAGTCAAAGATCATTTGCTACACAGACGGACTCTCGGAATTGAGGGACGACGAAGGCAGTGAAATGGGTACTAAGGCCATTGAAAAACATATAAAGGGGAATGATAACATCAATGAAAATATTCAAAAACTCATTGCCGGGCAAAAGATCACCGACGGTAATGAAAAACTCTTTGATGATGTCTCCATTCTGGGGATACAATTTTTTTAGTGTGATGTGAGGTATATGCCTGTAAGGAAGAACTACATCTTTGCTGCCAGCCAGGCATGGGTAATGATCACATCCTCCACCGGCAGAGAATCAAACTCCGGCGCAAGTTTGATCTTAGCCAGGTCGGCCGGGGACCCCTTTCGGAGTTCTTCCATCTCAACCGGAAATCCGGATTTTTCAAACAAGCTTTTATAATATGACAAACGTTCCCGGTTCTGGGGCTGGATGCGGTTGTTTATCCATTTCCAGGTTGGGGCACGAAATTTTAAAAAATTATAGGGTGTGATAGATTTGTCGAGATGTGAAAAATGGTCAGACATATCCACAAAATGGCTGGTAACGACATCTTTACCTCCTGTTTCTTTGAACCATCTGAAAATATCAGGAAGCGCATGGATTGAAATATGCTCCAGGGTGTTATTCGAAGTGATTAATTGAAAAGAAGATCCGGGAAATATCATACTTTCCACAGTCCCGGTCCGCAATTCAATATTACATTCAGAGCAAAGCCCATATAAAGAGTATTTTTTCCGGTCCCTGAATAACAGGCGTAATTTTTCCAACCGGTTTGTATCTAAGTGTATCATGTATGACTGGAGCACACCATCATCATAGTGTTTCAGAAAGGAGTCAATGGTGGTGAGAAAATAGGTTTTGCTTAATAAGGGACGGATGTCCACAGATACGATCCGTTCTGCTCCGGACAGAAAGTATCCCAGGGGCACCACCGGAAACCAGCCTGTTCCCAGTTCCAGAACCTCACCGGGAACCGGGCCATCTGACAGTTGCCTGTTGGCTCTCAGGTGAAATTGTAAATGAATCAGTTTGTCGGTAAATTCCTGTTCACTCAGTCCAAAACGGCTGCTGATCCTTTGAAAAAAATGATTGATATAAAGGGAGCCGGGCAGCGAGGAAATACATTTTTGTAAAATGGCCTTGAGAACCCAGATGTTCATCGCACAGGGGTATTGGTTTTGCTCCTTTGCAGATCCATGGCAACAATGATCCCAAGGTATCCCCAGAACAGGACGGACGCTTTATCGGTATCCAGAAAGTTATTGAGGAACCCATGAAATACATAAGTGATAAGTCCCAGACATACAGATAATAATATATAGTTATCTGAAGTCTTTGATCGACTGCTGAAGTTTCGAAATCCGGTATGCAACCCCAGCACCAGGATGAGGACATAGGAGACCATTCCCAAAACTCCTGATTCGGCCATGGCGCCAATATACTCACTATGGGCATTGCCACGATCTCCGAAGTTGGTGCTGATGATGGTTTTCTCATTGGAGGATTGGAAGGCGGCATATTGGAACATGTAAGTTCCAGGGCCCCAGCCAAATACAGCTCGCTTGCGAAACATCCGTAGGGCCGATTTCCACCTGTTAATGCGTTCCAGGTTGGAAGCGTCTGAGGAGATATTTGAAATGGATTGCACATGCTGGGATAAACTGGCTGAAGATTCTTGTCTGTTTTTTTCGAGCCGCATTTCAATATTGGGCCAGTAAAATGCAAGGACCAGGAATGATAACAGGCTGAATAATAATATAAAAACAAATCTTACTTTCAGTTTCACTATAACAAAGATAAGCACTGCTACAATAAAACTCAGCCATGCAGCTCTGGAATAGGAAAGAACGAGGGCTATTAAAAAAAGGAGGGTTGTAATTCTGATGATGGTTTGCTTCCAGCCTGAAAATTCACCGGTCAGTGAGAACACCACCAAAACAGGCAGGAGCATGGCAAGAATGGCTCCGTAAGAAGTATGGTCGTTAAAGAAAGGATGGGCGGCATCATGGGCAGCCTCATGGTTGATAAAACCTCCCTTGTGGTGGTTCCATAAGGTATAAGCAACTACCAGTATCATCCCTGCAGTATATAACAAAATGTACCTGTTGATGTGACCGGACTTTCTGAAGACCAGGATGCCAAGGAAATAAAATCCGGCAATAAACCAGATCCGGGCCAGCAAAAATTTGAAAGAAACCAGAGGCATGGAACTGGTTATGGAAGTGATCAGCAGCCAGATCAGGTAAAACAAAACAGCCAGGCTGACCGGGTGTTTTAATACAAGCCTGGGGAAACTGGTATCAACCAGTATTTTTACGATAAAAAGAACCAATATCAGGAACATCAGGGGTTCTGTTGGCAAATAGAGATCGAATTCAAGGCCTGGAAGGAATTCCTTTAATTGAATGGAGACTGGAGTAAAGAAAACAACCATAAAAAAGCCCCATTCCAGCGACAGGAAGACAACAGTAAGGCATAATAATACTGCAGGCAGAAGATTGAAGTACCAGATACCCAGGAAAGAAAGGGCGGCATTTATCAGCACAAACCCCCCGGACAAGGATAGAAGGAGGGTTTTTCCCTTCAAATTATAAGTAGAAAAATGAAATATTCCGTCAGGCATTTTTTCTGAACGTATCTGATACAATCAGTGTAAAGAATGTAAACAAAAACGCGGAAATGGTTGACAATATGACGATATAGGATCGCTTCGGATAGGATTTTTTTTCAGCCACCCTGGCCTTACTTACAATAAAAGCGTTGGGAAGCGTTTGTTTCAGATCAACTTTTGCCCGGGTAAACTTATCTCTCAGAAGACTTAGCCGGTCGCTTTCATTTTTCAGAAATTCCTTCAGGAACAGGTAATTGCTTCCATATTCACCCAGAACCTGGATTTGTTGCTCAAGTTTCTTCGCTTGCTGAACATTCCCTGAGACCACAGCTTGTATCCAGGCCTCATTCAAACCCTGAGATTGTGCTTCAACATCATAAATGCCCAGACGGCCAATGCTTTTTAAGGAATCTTCGAGTTCCTTTATCTCAGATTGCAGTTGAATGTATTCCGCGGAAACTATCTTAAAAGCTTCCCGGGCCCGTTGTTTGCGCATCCGGTTGATAGTGGAATCCAGCAAAGCAGCAATTTCATTGGTTATATTGGCAGCCATTTGGGGATCCTTATCCAGCACATCAATGCGTACCGACATGTATTGTGTTTTCTTAAATGAAATGAGTTTTTTCATTTTGTTGTACAGGAGGGTGTATTTAGTGGGAGAAGAAGGATCGATTTTATAATGTTCAAAGAGATGGAATTTGGCTATCAGCTTATCCTTTATGTCATCTGAGTTCAGGATCTGCAGCAGTTGTTCCGTTTCCTGTTCTTCACCAAATGACAGGATCCCTGATCTGGAGCCCGGACCGGTTGTACCAACCAGCTCCTCAGAAACAGAAACCGAAGATGCCGGGAACAACACCATAGAGGATTTAAAAAGAGGTGTGATGATCAGTGAAACGGCCATGGACACAATAATGGCCAGGGAAGAAACCAGCATCAGAGGTTTCCAGTGTGACAGGGCATAATGGATCAGGTTGACAGAGCTGAAATTAAAACCGGTGTGCTCATATTTTTTCATAGGTTAAATTTGGGTTAGATGCGAAACGCCGTTCAAAATGGATTTCCATGAGATAAAAATGAAACGTAAATTACAATGAAAAAGTATGATTTATGATGCGGCCAGGATCAGAAAATAATTTTTCTTCCCTTTCTGCACCAGAATATACCGCTTATTCAATAATTGGGATTCATCTATATGCATATTCATATCGGAAACCTTTTTTTTATTCAGGCTCAGTCCCCCTCCTGAAATCAAACGACGAAGCTCTCCCTTTGATGAAAAGACAGAGGTTTCTTCGGTAAGCAATGAGGAAAGTACCAGTCCTGATTCAAGTTTTTTGAAAGGAACCTCATACTTTGGCACTCCTTCAAATACGCTCAGAAACACCTTCTCCTTCATGTTTTTTAAGGACTCAGTAGTGCCTTTTCCAAACAGGATGGCCGAAGCATCAAGGGCCGAGGTTAGCTCTTCCTCCCCATGGGTCATCCGGGTAACTTCCATGGCCAGCTTTTTCTGAAGAATGCGCAAGTGTGGTGCTTTTTTGTGTTCGTCCGAAAGCCTTTCGATCTCTGATTTCGGAAGCATGGTAAAGATCCTGATAAACTTTTCGGCATCTTCATCGGAGCTGTTCAGCCAGAACTGGCAGTAGTGATAGGGGCTGGTTTTTTCAGGATCCAGCCACACATTGCCGGATTCTGTTTTTCCGAATTTACCACCATCCGCCCTGGTGATCAGCGGACTGGTTAGGGCAAAAGCCTCACCACCTGTTTTTCTTCGTATAAGTTCCGTTCCGGTTACAATATTTCCCCATTGGTCGGAGCCACCCATCTGAAGTTTGCAGTTATTGTTCTGAAACAGGTGGAGATAATCTGTTCCCTGCACCAGCTGGTAAGAAAATTCCGTAAAAGACATCCCTTCTTTTGATTCAGCTCCAATCCTGGACTTTACAGATTCTTTTGCGATCATATAATTCACAGTGATGTGTTTTCCTATATCACGGATAAATTCCAGAAAACCGTATTTCTTCATCCAGTCGTAGTTGTTTACCATCACCGCTTCATTGGGCTTTTTTGAATTGAAATCGAGAAAGTGCGACAGTTGTTTCTTTATGGATTCCTGGTTGTGCCTGAGGGTTTCTTCATTCAGCAGATTGCGTTCCCTTGATTTACCGGAGGGATCCCCGATCATTCCGGTGGCGCCGCCAACCAATACAATGGGTTTATGACCATGGGCCTGAAAATGTTTTAACAACATGATCCCGACCAGATTGCCAATGTGCAGTGAATCGGCTGAAGGATCAAATCCGATGTAGGCCGAAGTCATTTCCTTTTGCAATTGTTCTTCTGTTCCGGGGCTGATGTCATGGATCATGCCCCTCCATTGCAATTCTTCTACGAAATTCATAACGCTGATCAGGTTTCCGGCAAAGATAATAATAAGTTAGTGAGACTGCACTTTTGTGCAACAAAAGTGCTTAGTCGAACTAATCCCGACAACGGAGTTAGTCGGGATCTAAGCGGCTGTTCGCAGACCAGTCAAGG
>CAYOFK010000113.1:7805-10463 GCA_964403185.1 uncultured Rikenellaceae bacterium
CAGACCAGTCAAGGCGGCATCCCGGCAAGGGAGTTAGTCGGGATCTAAGCGGCTGGTCAAGAAGTAGAATAAAAAAGGACTGGAAAATTGGAATACTGGAATTTAGTGAGGGGAGCGAGTAATGTTGGAATGATGGAAGAAAATCATGTTAAGGATAGAACATGACACCCGATTAGAGAGTAATGACTATTGTCCATTTTCTTCTGCTGCCGAGATCCAACCCCCGCCTAAAGCCTTATAAAGTTTTACGTGGGCATTCAGGAATTTTTGATAAGTTTCGGCTGCGGCCAGATCTGCATTAAAATTAGATCTGTCTGAATCCAGTACCTCAAGGTAAGAAGTAACTCCTTCACGGTAGCGTTCACGTGAAAGGAGGGCTGCATTTTCGGCTGCTTTTTTCTGTTTTAATACAGCTTGTAATTCTTGTTCCAGGGTTTGAATTTCAACGAGAGCATCTTCAACTTCCCTGAAGGATTGCAACACCACCTTTTCATAGTTCAGAAAAGCCTGTTGGGTTTTTTGCTTTTCAATTTCCACTCTTCTTCTGTTCTTGCCAAAATTAAAAATTGGTCCGGTAATTCCACTTCCAAGGCTCCAGGCCGGCGAAGATAAGAGTGTGGACAGATCAGAGCTGGCCATTCCCAATGCACCGGTCAGGCTAATGGATGGGAATCTCATAGCCTGTGCCACTCCGATCCTGGCATTCTGAGCTGCCAGTAATAATTCTGCCTGCATGACATCAGGACGTCTTTCCAATAATCCGGACGGGATGCCTGCGGGGATCTCCGGAGCCTTTTCATCTCTCAGTCTTCCTGATTCAACAGGACCGGGGTTTTGTCCCAGCAAGACACTGAGGGCATGTTCGGTTTGGGCTACAGCCCTTACGAATGCGGGTACCGCTGAAGCAGCAATAGCCTCCTGGATCTCTGCCTGGTTCAGGTCTATTTCCGGAATGGTGCCATATTCAAATTTTGAATTCATGATCCTTAATCCTTCTTGTCTGGAATTGAGTGTTTGTTTTGAAATTTCCAGTCTTGCATTGAAATCGAGCAACAAAAAATAAGTGTTTGCAATTTCCGAGATCAGGCTTACCTGAACGGTTCTTTGAGCATACTGAGAGGCAAGCATATCGGCTTTTGCCGATTCAGTAGCCCTTCTGTATTTTCCCCAGAAGTCAATTTCCCAGTTTATATTTCCCAGGGTTGAGAAGTTGTTGAAAGTACTGCCACTGTTTCCGAACAGATCTATGTTGGTGCGGCTTGCATTTCCGGTGTAACCAATTGAAGGCCCCAGATCGGCCCTGGTATAACCAACCACCAACCGGGCTTCTTCTATGCGGGAAGCAGCAATCAGAACATCCTGATTGTTCTTAAGCCCAGTGTCAATCAGAGAAACAAGTTGTGGGTCATTAAATAATACCCACCAACGCAGATTTAAAACGGTATCCGTTTTAACCATTTCATAATTGAATTTTGCCGGTGTATTCACCACTGGTTTTTGAAAATCCGGTCCAACCATACAACCCGAGACGGTAATCAGAAGGAGTATCGTTAAATAAATTATTAACCTTTTCATTATTGTTTATGAATTACAGGTTTTATTAAAATGGCAAATCACAAATCATAAAAAACAAATAAATTTCAAATTCGAAATATCAAACACATCAAAATTATCTATTTGGTTTTTTCGATAATTGAGGATAATATTTTTTTTAATTCTATAGACTCTTTATGAAGTCTAAGAGCTTCATTATCATTATTTAGTTCATTCGTTTCACGAATTAACCTTAACCAAAAACCACTTTCTTTAGCTTCTTTTCGTGCAATTTTTATTCTCAACATAAAATCTTTTTTACTCAGCGACTCATTGGCTTCCCGGTAATTAGCTCCCATAGATCCTGAAGCTTTAATTAACTGTCTTCCATCCTCTTCATTGGCTGTTGAATAAGGTAATGTTTTAACAAATAACCTAACATCCTTAGCAAAGATAAATGTACGTTCTTCAAGATCATAAACAGGTTTAGAACTTTGCTTTTTAGTCATTGTTTTTTCTTGTTATTTGGTGTTAATCCATTTGAAATTTTGGATGTTGGTTATTGAGATTTATTTGAAATTTGGATTTTGTTATTTGTTATTTTAAAAATTACCTATCCCGTTACCTGCGCTGCCTCTCTGTCTCGTTTCTTCTCATACCCTGCAATTTTCCCTATAAACACGAACAACATCGGGTATAGGAAAACTCCGAGTAAAGTTGCAAGGGACATTCCTCCAATTAATGCCATACCCATGACTTTCCTGGCTTCGGCTCCCGATCCCGAGGCAATTACAAGAGGGAATACACCAAGAATAAATGAAAAAGCAGTCATCAGTATAGGCCTGAATCGCGATCTGGCTGCCTTAATAGCAGCATCAAAAAGGCTCAGTCCTTTCTTGAACTCTTCATTGGCAAATTCAACAATAAGGATGGCATTTTTAGCGGCCATTCCAATAAGCATGACAAAAGAAACCTGCGCAAAAATATTATTCTCAAAAGTGGGACTGAAAAGGCGGGCAGCCCAGAGAGCAAACAGGGCACCGAAAATCGCAAAGGGGGTCCCCAGTAAAATACTGAAAGGCAAAGACCAGCTTTCATATTGTGCAGCCAGTATCAGGAACACAA
>CAYOFK010000114.1:0-10447 GCA_964403185.1 uncultured Rikenellaceae bacterium
GAAAGAAGATGAAGGGCTGAAGCCCGGTGATGTTCCCGTTCATTACCCCGGCATACCCGCCTGCCGGCCAGGCAGGAATCGGAGTTAGTCAGGGCCCGGTATCTGAGATGCGTATAACTAACTCCGTCCTTTAGGGCGGAGTTGAAAAGTACAGAAACGCTAATAGGGCTTTAGCCCTGCATTTTTACGGGTATGAATAAGCAAATCCCCCGTCCCCCGGAGGACCTCAGGACACCCCCTTTCAAAAAGGGGGACGAATGACAGAAGTACCAGCATTGGGCCTGTCCCCCTTGGCGAAGGGGGAACTAAAGGGGGATTGCTTTGGAGCAAATCAATGAATAACAACAGATGTGGCTGCTTCTGAGACAGTCCGGAGGACTGGAATGGTGGGTTTTTGGTGCCCAGCGCCCGCACGGTAAATACCGGCGGTAAAATTCCCCTCCTTTTTCGAAGGAGGGGTGAATCCTGACCGTAGGGAAGGAGACGGGGTGGTGCATGCCAAAATCAAAACCATGATCATCAATATTCGAGCGAAGGCAAATACTTCGGCACCATTCTTTTTCCTGAATGTTGTTCAAAGCCATACGCGATCTTCAGCAAAGTTGGTTCCGACCAGGCCCTGCCAAAAAACGACAGGCCTACCGGCAGGCCATACACCGATCCGGCCGGAACGGTGATGTTCGGATAACCGGCCCGTGCGGCCGGTGAGGAGCTGCCCCCGCCTCCATGGTCGCCATGGATCAGGTCTGTAGTCCATGCCGGCCCCCCGGTGGGAGCCACAATAGCATCCAGCCGGTGCTCGTCCATTACTTTGTCAATGCCATCATGCCGTGCAGCCTGTAGCATGCGTTTCAGTGATTCTAGGTATTCTTCTGAGGACAGATCTCCCTTTTCCTCGGCCCTTTCCAATATTTCCTGTCTGAAGTAAGGCATGGCCTCCTTTTCATTGTTCTTATTGAATTCAATAACATCTTTCAGGGTTCTTACCTGGATCTGAGAACTCAAACCTGATAAATACTTATTCAGTCCATCCTTAAATTCATAGAGTAAAACATTGAATCCATCTTTACCGCTACCGGAAGAAACACGGTCCTCAAGGTCAATCAATGTGGCGCCCTGCCGGTTCATGATCTCAAATGCCTCCTCAAGAACAGGGTCAACCTTGTGATGGAATCCAAGGTACTTGCGTCCGATCCCGATCCGGGTCCCCTTCAAGCCATCAACCGATAGAAATTGTGTATAATCTTCATGGGATTTTCCGTCACTTTCTTTGGTGCGTTCATCACGGGGATCAGGTCCCGTAAGTGCACCCAGCAGTATGGCTGCATCCTTAACCGTTCTGGCCATGGGGCCGGCGGTATCCTGAGTATGAGAAATCGGTATGATCCCGGATCGTCCCACCAGTCCCACAGTGGGTTTAATACCCACAATACCATTGGCATTGGATGGACACATGATGGATCCATTTGTTTCGGTTCCGATGGTGATCATACATAAATTTGCCGAGACGGCTGCTCCGGAACCCGAACTGGATCCACACGGATTCCTGTTCAGCATATAAGGATTGCGGCACTGGCCACCACGACTGCTCCACCCGCTTGAAGAATTCGTGGATCGGAAATTGGCCCATTCACTCAGGTTGGTCTTTCCAAGAATAACAGCTCCGGCCTTCCTGAGCTTCCGGGCAACCCAACTGTCTTGCTTTGCAACAGATCCCAACAGAGCCAGGGAACCTGCAGTGGTCATCATTTTATCTGCAGTATCGATATTGTCTTTTATCATCACAGGGATGCCATGCAGCGGGCCGCGAACCTTGCCTGCTTTCCGTTCCGCATCAAGCCGGTCTGCAATTTCCAGAGCATCCGGATTGATCTCGATAACTGCGTTTAACCGGGGTCCGCTTTTATCAATGGCCTTGATGCGCTCAAGGTACATTTCTGCAACGGAACGGGCAGTAAAGAAACCCTCTGCCATTTTTTGTTGCAATTCCTCAACAGTGGTCTCATTGAGTTCAAAATCATCAATAAATTCATCTTTCTTCTGAAAGGGGGTTTCTTTTGGCTGGCACCCGGAAAGAGGAACAGTTGAAACTACTGCGGTGCCCAAAGCTGCGGATTGGATAAAAGATCTTCTTTTCATATTTGATGTTTAAGGAGTTATGCACGAAAGGGATTCATGCCTGTAAATATAATCAAACGGATAATCAAATGAAATGATGATTTCGCCGGCCCGATCATAGATTGAAAGAAATTTTCCTAATTTCGCAGAGCTGATAACATAACTTTTTTAGTGGATTTATTCACCCTTATTTATTTAACCAACAATCTATGAATAAGATTTATCCGGCCATCTGCCTTCTGGTAATAACCTTGATTGCAGTTGGATGTAAGGGGAAACCCGAGGGTGACAAATCATCACAGCCGGTTGAAACTGAGGAATCTTTTACATCCGGCAAAGACAACGAGCAAGCACTTTTTGCCTTATCCGAAAATGGGAAGTATGAACAGGTAAAACAATTGCTGAATAAAAAAACCAACCCGAATGCCAGGGATCAGGACGGCCGGACACCAATCATGCTTGCTTCATTTAATGGTCATACTCATGTTGTGGAATTACTTCTAGACCTGGGTGCGGAAGTGGATACCCGGGATTTTTCAGGACGGACTGCTCTGATATATGCTTCCACAGGACCCTTTCCCAAAACCGTTGAATTGTTATTGGAACAGGGGGCCAATCCCAACACTATTGATGACGTGGAGCACTTCACTTCCTTAATGCATGCAGCCGCCGAAGGCCAGCTTGAGGTTGTTAAAATTCTACTGGCCCACCGTGCCGATCCTGCATTAAAAGATGTGGATGGCGATACCGCTGAATCATTTGCCCGGAAAAACGGCCACACAGCAGTAGTCGACCTGTTGCATGGTAAATAACCGATTTTTTACTCATAAAAATTTTATAATTATCTGATAATATGTTAATTAACTGCTCGTAACGCTCCCGTCACCCGTTCTCTCATGAAACAGTTAATCATTTCTTTTTGTGAATTAATTTGTTCTAAATTGCCGGATAGTACTTTTCTGGTTTGAAATTTATGTATCTTTCTTACCTGTTTTTTGTCAATCAGAAAAGCCGGTTCAGCCGGCCATGTTAATTAGTAAATCAGATTTTATATTTCGATAAAATGGACCATAAAGAAGCCTTGAGAACCTCAGAGGAATACAAGAATGCATTAAAAGCCATGCGGCCCTCTATCATTAAAGATAAACTGCTGGAGGAACCTTATGAGGATGAAGATATCTTAAAAGGGGTCAATGTCATCGCCCTGAGTTACGACTATGCCAGGGATGAAAAGTACAAAGACCTGATGACCGTAAAATCTCCGGTCAATAATAAAATCATAAACCGTTACAATCACATCCCGCTCACAAAAGAGGACCTTATTAAGAAGCAGCAGATGATCTACACCCTGGCGAAAAAAGTTTTCTGTGCGCAGAGATGTGTGGGTTCCGATGCGCTTCATGCATTATTTATCGGAACACATAAACTGGATAAAAGCAATAAGAACGAAACGGATTACCATCAGCGCTTCATTAAATACCTGAAATACATCCAGGACAACGATATCTCTCCCACAGGTGCCATTACCGATGCCAAAGGAGACAGAGGCCGGCCACCCTCCCAACAGGAGAATGAAGACAGTTATGTTCATATTGTAAAGGAAACCGGAGAAGGGATTTATGTGAGTGGCGTTAAAACACCCATCACAATGAGCCTGTATTCGGAAGAAATAATTGTACTTCCCGGACTGCAGTATTCCAAAGATGAACGGGATTGTGCAGTGTCCTTTGCAGTTCCTGCCGATGCAGAAGGCGTTGAGCTTTTTGTCCTGGGTCCTGAAATAAAATCGCTCAAAGGAGAACTCAGCCCCCCGCATGGAAAAAAATACCTGAACAAAGAAGGGATGGTGGTCTTTAATAATGTTTTTATCCCAAAGGAACGTGTTTTTATGTGTGGTGAGTACCGTTTTGCAGCAACCTATGCAAACCTGTTTGCAACCCTTCACAGGTTTGCATATAATGCTTGCAAACCTGCGGTTTATGAGCATTTTACAGGCGCAGCCATGCTGATATCAGAATACAATGGTACAAAAGGTGAATATTTCCTGAGCAATTCCTCAGAAAAAATATTCGAGATATATAAGACGGCTATTATAGTGAAAGGATTATGCAGAGCTGCCATTTCAGATGCGCAGGAAACAGAGTCGGGCGCCATATTGCCCGACCCTGTTTTTGCAAATATGGGGAAATATATATCCAGTGATTTTTTCCATACGGCCATCAGTATTCTGCAGGATATGGCAGGAAATTTACCGGTGAACCTGCCCTATGAGAAGTTGCTGAAGGATGACAAATATAAAGACCGGCTGAATAAATTGTTGTCCAGGAAAAAAGGCGTTTCTTCCGAAGATCAATACGCACTCAATGAATTGATCAGAGTTATGGTGGCCTCCAATGAAGGCGGCCTTTTACAATTCGGTTCCAAACATGGCGGAGGTAACAAGGAAGCCGAGAAAGTCGCCATTTATGGATACAGCTTGAGAGCCATTAACGATTGTAAAAGTTGCATTCAGGATATGAGCCGGGAATATAAATAATTCAATTATATATGGCAATTGAACTTAAAGAAGTAAAGACAAAAAAGGACCTGAAGAAATTTGTTCTCTTTCCTTATAAACATTACAAAAACAGCAAATTCTGGATCCCTCCGATGATCCGTGGTGAAATGGAGACCTTAAGGCCGGAAACCAATCCTGCCTTTGAGCATTGTGAAGCGGTCTTTTTTCTTGCCTGTAAGAATGGCCGGACCGTTGGCAGGATATCCGGGATCATCAACCATGGCTTCGTTGAACAATGGGGAAAAAAATATGCCCGGTTCTGCTGGTTCGATTTTACCGATGATAAAGAGGTGTCCCGATCATTGCTCAGGACCGTTGAGAAATGGGCTCTCTCACAGGGCATGGAGGGCATCATGGGCCCCATTGGATTTTCAACCTTTGAACGGCAGGGCATACTCGTAAAAGGATTTGAAGAAATGCCCACCTTTTCCGGAGTGTATAATTACGAATACTACCCTGAACACCTTGAAGCCCATGGTTATGGAAAAGAAATTGATTATGTGGAGTACGAAGTGAAAGTCCCAAAAGAAGTTCCCGAAAAAGCGTTAAGGATCCGTGACCTGGTTGTCAGAAGGTACAAACTGAGATCACTTAAAGTGAAAACAACCAAAGAACTGCTGCCTTATGCCGATTCGGTATTCAGGGTCATTAATGCCGCCTATAAACCTCTGTTTGGATTTGTACAGCTTACAGAAAAACAAATTGCTTATTTCGTAAAAAGATACTTTTCTTATGTTATGCCAGAATACACCACGGCTGTTCTGAATGAAAACGATGAGGTGCTGGGATTTCAGATTTCCATGCCTTCCCTGTCAAAAGCATTTCAGAAAGCCAGGGGAAAATTGTGGCCGTTTGGATTTTACCACCTGATGAAAGCTATGAGAAAACCTGAACGACTGGATGTTTTGCTGGTTGGCGTGCATCCCGACCACCAGAATAAGGGAGTCAATGCCATTTTTATGACGGATCTCACCCAAATTGCCATTGATAAAGGGATCCAATATGCGGAATCCAATTCAGAACTTGAGGAAAATGTCAAGGTTCAGAACTTCTGGCGTTACTTCGATACCCGCCAGCACCGGCGTACACGAATTTATTTCAAGAACCTTACTGTGTAACAAGTACACCCGCCGGCCCAATCCCGCCTGTCCCGTGATGGGAATTTCCTGTCCGGCCTTACCCAGGGAATTTTCCGGGAAGTTTCTACAGCCAATAAACTCAATTCCCGATGGATTTGGTTTCATGTCTGTAATAATCCTTATATTGTCAGTCTAAAACTCCCTGGTTATAACCAACGTTTCTGTTGACCAGGCTTAATCCTGTTAATATGAACCTTTTAAATCAGGCTGTTGATCTTGTCAGAACAGGCACATCTGTCAATCATTTTTACAGGAATATGAACAGCGCCCTGAAAAGGCTGAACGGGGAATATACCATGCTTCATTTCCCGATGAAAGGCGAACTTAATGAAACATTTATTCAGGGACAGATAAACCTTACGGATTTTTGCCTTTCATCCCTTGGCGATATCCGGGGACTGAATATCCTGGAAATAGGATGTGGAAATGGGGTTCAGGCCAAATACATCTCCCAGACACTCCAGCCGGCTTTTGTGACCGGCATTGATCTGAATCCGGACAATATTGAAATTGCAACCGAACAGCAGAAAACCAAAAACATTAGCAATATGCTGTTCCTGGTTGACGATGCACAGGAACTGAAGCAGATCGCATCAGAATCGATGGATGTGGTCATCAATATTGAATCTGCCTTTCATTACCCTGACAAAGCAGCCTTTCTTGACCAGGTTTCACGGGTTCTTAAACCCGGCGGGAAATTCCTGGTTGCAGATATTCTTACCACCAAACGCAAGAAAAAATGGGGTATAAGAAAGTTTTGGAATGGAAGAATGGTGCTTTACCATTGGAACCTTCAACACTACAGGGAACAGATCAATAATAGCCCACTCCATCTTCTTAAAAATATTGATATCACCGACCGGGTGATCCAGGGATTTAAAGGCTACAGGAATTGGATAGCCAACGCTGAAAAAGCCGGTTTTATTCGTGATTTTTTCTTCAGGGCTTTTTATACTATTAATGTTGAATGGGTGTTGTACCTGCTCAGAAACCGCCGAATGTACCATATTTTTGTCGGCAACAAGCCTGCCTGAACCAGAAACTTTCTCCCCGCACAGTTACATGGCTGGAAGCTTATTACATCCTCCAGACCTGCCAGCCTGTTTAGTTTCGCACCTACGGAGCGATATTAATTCTACTTGCCGGTTCTACCAATGTTCCACTCCGCTGGAGTGGCATTATCTGCTGAGCTGAAAATCAAAGGCCCCAGCGTTTGTTTGTTCGTGGAGCAGCGGGGAGGAGGTATTCGTTCTGACGTTGTCGGGCAGGACTCATGCTCCCCTTGTTCAGCGTTTACCAGCCCGGTACGACAAAAAGAAATCTAATGCGTCCGGATTTTTCAGGGCATCATCCAGGTTTTTTTTGGAAACCAGCTGAACAAATAATGGCATAAAATGCACTCCATTCTTTCTTTCCAGGGATACGATGGCGTATATTTAGGGCATTAATAATCGGAACATGACTGAGAAGCGCAAAAGACTTTCATTTCTGGACAGATATCTGACTGTCTGGATTTTTTCCGCCATGTTGATGGGCGTTTTTTCAGGGTATTTTTTCCCCGGTATTGCACAATTCTGGAATGGGATGAGCAGGGGCACCACAAACATCCCCATCGCCATCGGATTGATCGTTATGATGTATCCTCCACTGGCTAAAGTGCGGTATGAGGAACTGAAGGATGTATTTAAAAACAGGAAAGTGCTGTTGCTGTCACTGGTCCAGAACTGGCTGATAGGTCCTGTATTAATGTTTGTATTAGCCATCGTCTTTCTGAGGGATTACCCGCATTACATGGCAGGCCTCATTTTGATTGGACTGGCAAGGTGTATAGCAATGGTCCTCGTATGGAATGACCTTGCTAAAGGTGATAATGAGTATGCTGCTGGTCTGGTTGCCTTTAACTCTATTTTTCAGGTGGTATTCTTTTCAATCTATGCATATGTTTTTATTACCCTGATGCCGGGATGGTTCGGACTTGAATCATTTATTGTGGACATTACCATCGGTCAGATCGCAAAAAGCGTATTCATTTATTTGGGCATCCCGTTTATTGCCGGTTTTCTCACTCGCTTCATATTGGTTCGGGTCAGGAACAAAGAGTGGTATCATCAGCGGTTTATTCCAAAGATCAGTCCGCTTACACTGATTGCACTGCTTTTTACCATCATGGTCATGTTTTCCCTGAAGGGCGAATACATCGTAAAGATACCCCTGGATGTGGTGCGTATTGCCATCCCATTGATCATATATTTTGTGATCATGTTCCTGGTTTCATTCTTCATGGGCAGGAGGATCGGCGCAGATTACCCAAAAACTACCGCCATTGCTTTCACCGCTGCCAGTAATAATTTTGAACTGGCCATAGCGGTGGCTGTAGCAGTATTCGGCATCAACTCGGGTGAAGCATTTGCTGCGGTGATCGGTCCCTTGGTTGAAGTGCCTGTACTGATCCTGCTGGTGAATGTGGCTTTGAGATTTCAGAAGAAATATTTTGCTGATTAATTACGGATAGGATCCACAGCTCAAACAACCATATCGTCCACCCCTCCGTTGCCCCTTCAGAAACCGGAAGCCGGATTATTTTCGCAGGCTACCTGAGGACAGAATAATATTTTGATAAGCTGGGGTGAAAGATATTGGGTATTTTATCATAAATTAGCACTATGCCCTTCCGCCGAAGGTGGAAAAGGTAAAAACCCGGGGCGCAGTGAAACGAAGCCCTGGGTTCATGGTAATAATAATAATTAAGGGCTGAAAGCCCGGCAGGTAACCAATTAAAAAAATCATGCCTCTTGAGGGAAGCAGGTTCCAGAGATCATTATTCTTTAAAGCAACAAATGAGATCATGTGATCGATATGAAAATCACTGCTGATCGTTCTGCCTGACCAAACACAGTGTAATTGTCCATTTGCTAGAATATCCGAATAATAATTTCTTGCTTGCGCTATCTCCCGTTCATTAATATCACACTTTAGAAGTGTAATCATATCGCTGGTGGAGATAGTATGATCTTTGGATAGTTGGGAGGTGAATTCAGCCCATCTGAAAATTATGGAATGAGTGCCGGTCACGAAACTGCCGACAACCTGTTAAACGTGCAGCAAATCTATGGGAATAGAAAAGGTTCCCATGGATTCAATTTTTTCCATATTACTTATTCCTTTTTTCAAATCATAAAAGAGCTGATCTGAGGTTTTGGTTGTTGGATAAAGATCAATTACTTTCTCCAATTCTGATCTGAAGGCAATGGTCCTTTGCCTGGAATCCCCATGTTTTTGGGGGATAAAGGAATCGTGGCTAAAAATAGGATAGTAATACTTTAACCATTTCAGAATTAATAAACCCAGGGGAAATAATGCTCTTTTTTCGCTGATAGATTTGTAATTATCATGCTCCTGGACAACTTCGATAGTAGCCCTCAGAAGCGCATACTTATAGGTGGCATCTTTGCTGTCACGCTCGATGATCTTTGCAAGATCTTTTATTGTTAAGGAGCCCATTTTTAAATTAATGCCAAAATTTCAATAAATTTATTAAAAATAACTACACTGTTATACCTTCAGTTTTAGAAATAAGAGACAAGCAATTGTCAGTTGAATGCAGGTATGCGATTTTCAACTTTGCTTAATCCATGTTGGAATTACCAGGGATTTTAGGCTACTATGAAAAAGAAACAATTGATCAAAATGGTGAATAACCCGGGATTTGATTAAGTTAGTCCTAACCAATCATCCTGGCTGAACCCTTCATTATCATTTTGAAAATCCCATAGATATAGTTGGACTGGATCAGGTTTTTCAGTCATGATACTGTTTTGTAAATTGATGTATTGAAGGGTCAATTACCATGCATTCGGGTAGTTGGTCTACTCATAGCAGGATAATATTAAGGAAATTATATAAAAAAACATAAAACCTGAAACAATGGGTCTGGTTTCATTTTACCAGTCCCGGAAGTTTGAGAAAAAATGGAAAGCTTCGGAGGGCGAAGGTGGAGCTGCGGGGATGGGGTATTCGCCCTGACGCTGCCGGTCAGGACTCATGCTCCCCTTGCTCCGGTGCTGCAAGTAAACGCTGCCATTCACCTTGGGTGAATGGCAAATTTGCTTTCTCTAATCCCTTTTGAAAGCGAGCTTTCAACGGTCTTGAGAAAAGCAAAACCACTTCCTGTGGAAGTGGCAGCGTTTGCTTGCTTGTGGAGTGTAAAAGACTCAGACCTTCCCCTATTAAATGGTTATTTCACAGTGCTTTATCTCATACGCCAAAAACGATGGTACAAGAAAGTGCTACTTTTTTTCGCTAAAATCCCAAAGAACTATAAAAGTATACGAAGATAATCATTCTTTGTTAATTATTGAAAAACAGAGCATTACTAAGGTCTCCCGTTTTAAATGGGAGACTTACAAATAATATTATTCTCTATCACCACCCCCAAAGAGTGGTTATATCTCAATATTACAACTGTTTAACCTTCTAATCGCAGGGTGTCAGGGTTCGACACCGACCACGAGGGTTCATCTCCTGCGGGATCACGAACTCTCATTCTCCGTCCCCTATTATATGGTTATGTTGCAATGCCGTAAGCCTTCGGGGAACTGCACCTTGCTAAAGATATGATTTTTTTTAGACCTGA
>CAYOFK010000115.1:0-2006 GCA_964403185.1 uncultured Rikenellaceae bacterium
CTACTAACGATCTCCGTTGCGTGATACGGGAGGTGAAATATAAAATTGATATCAACACACTGGAAAGGAATTATGATGATAAGTCGGTGGGATTGAATGAAATTGCACGTATTTCAATTAAAACAACCAAATCCATCTTTTACGATCCATACAAAATAAACCGGATCACGGGCAGTGTGATCTTAATTGATGAAGGTGTCAATAATACGGTCTGCGCCGGCATGATCATCTGACAGGTTATTTGCTCATCCCTCCGGGATGTCATTCGGTCGCTGTTGCTCCCTGTCATGGACTCGCTGCCGCCCGTGCCTGCCCGCCGGAGCTTGCGAAGGAGGGTCATGCAATTGTCATTTGTTCACTTCGTGAACGTCATTGATTGTTATATCTGCGAAACTCTTTGGTGTTTTAATAATTATCATTAGTATGCTACATCTGGTTTTTCCAGCTTCATAATGTTTCCAGTTTATTTAATAAAAATGTTTTACTCAAAACTTACCGCCTAATGACCATCGCATGACCACCGTATGACTATTGTATGTGTTTGTTCCGAAGGGTGAATTTCTCCCGTGGGGGTTTTTGCTTTTTGCGGTAGTTGCGCTTTAGAAGGAGATAGGCCATACCCAGCAGCAGGATCAACAGGAAAATTTTAAACAATGCAAAACCCATCATCAGTTGGCTCTTAAGGCCCTATAATAAAGTCTTAATAATCCTTAACCTATGAGAATACGCACTGCTAGTTGGAGATTTTATACCCTGGTGATCGATGGCATCAATCCTCACTACAGCAGAGGCGTGGATTACCGAATCATGGTTCAGAATAAGACCTGTATGAATAATGTTGCCATGGGTGTCCTCAAAGAATGCCAGGTCTCCTGGTTGTGCTTTTTTCTGGAATGGCACCAGCGCACCCTGCTCAACCATTTGATCGAGATTTCGCGGCAGGGCCATGCCAATCAGTTTATAAACCAATTGCACGAATCCGGGGGCATCCATTCCAAACAGGCTTCTGCCACCCCAGAGAAATGGTGTGTTCAGAAAGTATTTCGATACCTCAGTGATCCTTTTTCTGATGTCCTTGATTTTGCATTCAACTATCGGAGAATCAAGCGTGTAGACATTGGATCCAATATGAAAAGTGTTAAAGTCCCTGTCAAAATCTGGCATTTCTGAACCCGGGAGCAGGAATAAATTTTCCTTTTCAGAATTGTTTTTCAGAACCTTCAGAAGATGCTCCGCCAGTTGAATTTTGTTTATTTCTTTAAATCCACTTTCACCAAAAGTTTCTACTGATCCGGTCTCAACCCATCCTGTAAATGTGCCCGGGGTCAGTTCAATCTCTTTCCATGATCCAATGGATTGCCTGATTATAAATGTTTCTCCAAACAGCAGTTGATGCACCATTTCCGTCCTGTGGTCGGGTTCTTTCCTGACCGCGGTCAGGGTTGTGGTAGTGATACCGTAATTCATGATGGAAAAACTACTGTAAGGTACTGTCAAAGGTAAGAAAATTGAAGGAGGTATTGAAGGAATGGTATAATTATGGTACGCAATTGCCAAATTGTTACTTGAATGAAATGAACATTAGTTGAGTATCTGTAGAGCGACTTTCCAAGTCGCTTATCGACTTACAAAATCGATCTGCTGTGGTCATTAACAAAATTATTTCATGAAACACCCGGTCCTGCCAGACCGATGAACGAACGGGGACTGTTGTTCTGCAGAAGTTAATAGGGTCAAAGTACAACAGTAACATCAGCCTAAATAATGATCCCAAACTTGCAGACTTTAGACAATCTACTTTTTATATTACCTTTGTGTCCATCCGGCATATCAATAGCCTGTGACAGTTAAGAACTTATATTTTACCGTTGAAAATGAAGCAGATATTTGACTATATCCTGAAATTCTTTAAAGGTATAGTAAAAGCAATGATACTGGTGGTATCCATTGTTTTAGTCGTTTACATGCTCCCCCGTGAAGCCAAGTTTAAATATGAGTTCTATAAG
>CAYOFK010000115.1:2106-10410 GCA_964403185.1 uncultured Rikenellaceae bacterium
GATTCCGGGAACCGGATCATGATCGTCCTGGGACAAATTGTACTTGTGGCCTCCATACTGATCGTTCTGATGTTGTTCCTTTATAATTTCAGACGTGAAATATACATGAACAACCTGCAAACATTTTTCATCTTTTTGCTTTTTGTTGCTTTTGCACTCATTGCCAGGTTTGCCTCCAAATCTACGGTCATTAGCTTTTATCTGATACCGTTTGTGATTGTTCCCATCATCATACGGACGTTCTTTGATTCCCGGCTGGCCTTGTTTATACATTTTATTCTGTTGATGTTCAGCGGATTTCTGGCCCCGAATTCATTCGAGTTTATCTTCCTGAACTTTAATGCAGGGGTGGTGGCCATATTCACTATGACCAAAATTGACCGGAGGTCCGTATTTTTCCTGACCTCTGTATTTGTGGCCATTACCTACTCGTTTTTGTATTTCGGATTGTCCATATTACAGGAGGGCTCTTTAACAAACATTGAATGGATTAATCTTGCCTGGTTTGCAGGTAATGCCATGCTTGTATTGTTGTCATATCCGCTCATCTATATTTTTGAGAAGATTTTTGGTTTTTTGTCAGATGCTACCTTATTGGAATTATCCGACACCAATCAACCCTTACTGCGGGAGCTTGCTGAAAAAGCCCCGGGGACTTTCCAGCATTCCCTGCAGGTAGCGAACCTCTCTGAAGAAGCCTGCCGGTCCCTGGGCGGTAATCCTTTACTTGCACGCACTGCTGCACTGTACCATGACATTGGTAAGATGTCAGAACCTCTGTATTTTGTTGAGAACCAGTCAGGAGGTTTCAATCCGCACGATCATTTAAACTTTGAGGAAAGTGCATCAATCATCATTGGTCACGTTACCAAAGGCACGGAAATTGCCAGTAAATACAAACTTCCGGAAGCACTTATTGACTTCATCCGTACGCATCACGGTACTACCAAGGTTCAGTATTTCTACCGGTCTTTTATCAAAAGTTTTCCGGAAGAATTGGTTGACGATACGAAATTCATGTATCCGGGGCCACGCCCCTTCACAAAGGAAATGGCCATACTCATGATGGCCGACTCTGTTGAAGCCTCCTCAAGAAGCTTAAAAGAGGCAAACCGCAATAATATTGATGATCTTGTTGAGAAAATCATCACATCCCAATTGGAAGAGGGACAATTTAATGATGCTCCCATTACCTTTATGGATATATCCCGCATTAAGGAGATCTTTAAAAAACGGCTGGGCAATATTTACCATGTCCGGATTGAGTATCCCAGGGTGGAAGAGGGATGAAGTATGAGGGGGACGAAAGCAAAGAAACCGGGAGGTTCGTTTTACAGGAAAAGCCATGTAGATCGACGTTACTCAGATTGCTGATGCAATCCTCGTGCTGTTTTGTTTAGCAAAACGGTGTAAGTCGATTGGATTTCGAAGAAATCCTCTTTCATTTATCCACAGCCTCTCATTGATAAGAATTGGAATTATTTTGTGATCAGGTGCACAGACCCAAACTCCCGGCTTCCGACTCCAGAGCCTCTATCTTAAATCAATCACTTCTATTCCGGGATGTTTTGAGACATCAAACCTGAACACGGCATCCTCAAGAGGGTTTGTCTTAAGGCCGGAGATTTTTAAAACATAATGCACTCCGTCTTTACCAAATATTTGTGCAGAATACAGCATTGCGTTGTCCTTTTCCAGAATCAGCCTGATCCTTGAAAATCCGGTATCGAGGTTTCTTGGGTAGAGATCCACTATATTCACCGGTTTTGAATCTCTGATATCTTCACCAATAAATGTATAGAAGAAATCGTCTTTATAGATGGAAAACAGCCGTATGGGATTATCAAAAAACTGTTCTTCCTGATAGCTGTCACCGGGATGGCTTATATTCACTTCATTTACGTCTGAAAGGTAGTTCCATAGGGTGGTGCCATCAAAGTACACCTCCATGGTTTCGGTTTTGACAATATATTTATCCGCTTTCAAGAAAAACCTGCCTTCAAAAGAAGATTCTGATTCTTCCTTCAGATCGATCACTGTAAAATAAAATGCGGATTCAAATCCTGTGGTATTGCGGGTTTCCCGGACCAGTTTATCGAGCAATTTTCCTGCTTCAGGGTCCTGCTCCTGGGCATATGAATGATGGCTGATCATAGCCGTCAATCCAAGGAGGATCAGATATGGAACATATGAGGTTTTCATGATCCGTTTTATTCAGGTTCTATATCCTGTTCATTCAAAAACCGTTCCAATGCATATTCATCACTGAACAATACTTTCCGGGCCTTACTGCCTTCAAATGGTCCCACGATACCGGCAGATTCAAGCTGGTCGATGATCCGGCCGGCCCTGTTGTAACCAATCGATAGTTTTCTCTGGATAAGAGAGGTTGATCCTTGCTGGTGGATCACCACCAATCTTGCAGCTTCTTCAAAGAATGTGTCCCGTTGCTGAGTATCCAAATCGCCGGATTCGCCGGTTTCTTCCTTAGTAAATTCAGGAAGCAGGAAGGCCGTTGGATATCCCTTCTGGGACCCGATATACTCTGTTATCTTGTCAATTTCCGATGTGTCAATAAATGCGCATTGTATTCTGGTCAGGTCTCCGCCCTCGCTGATCAGCATGTCACCACGACCGATCAGCTGGTTTGCTCCCGGACTGTCAAGGATGGTTCTGGAGTCAATCATAGAGGTAACCCTGAATGCGATCCGGGCCGGAAAATTTGCCTTGATAACACCTGTAATGATATTGGTTGTTGGCCTTTGGGTGGCAATGACCAGGTGGATGCCAATGGCCCGTGCGATCTGGGCAATACGCGCAAGAGGAGCTTCTATCTCCCTGCCGGCGGTCATGATCAGGTCAGCAAATTCATCGATCACCATAACAATATAGGGTAGGTACCTGTGCCCCTTTTCCGGATTTAACCTGCGGTTTACAAACTTCTCATTGTATTCTTTGATATTCCTTACATGTGCTTTTTTCATCAGGTCATAGCGATGGTCCATTTCAACTGTAAGGGAGTTCAGGGTGTTGATTACTTTTTGGGTATCAGTAATAATAGGTTCTTCAACATCAGGGAGTTTTGCAAGAAAATGGCGTTCTATTTTATTATACAGGGTGAGTTCCACCTTCTTGGGATCAATAAAAATAAATTTTAATTCTGACGGGTGTTTTTTATAAAGCATTGAAGTGATGATCACATTCAGACCCACTGATTTACCCTGTCCGGTAGCTCCGGCAACAAGGATATGGGGCATCTTTGTCAGGTCAAAAATATATGCTTCATTTGAGATGGTCTTGCCCAGGGCGATGGGCAATTCATAATTGAGTTCCTGGAATTTTTTTGATGAGATGAGGGATCGCATGGAAACCAGTTCGGGTTTTTGATTCGGAACTTCAATTCCAATAGTCCCACGACCTGGAATAGGCGCAATGATCCTGATGCCCAGGGCAGAGAGGCTTAAGGCAATATCATCCTCCAGGTTCTTGATCTTGGAAATTCTGATGCCGGGTGCCGGAACGATTTCATACAGGGTAATGGTAGGCCCTATAGTCGCTTTTATTTTATTGATCTGAATGTTATAGTTGCCCAGTGTTTCAACAATTTTGTTCTTGTTATTCAGGAGTTCCTCCTTACTGACATTGGAATCTGAGGATCGGTGTCCTTCAAGTAAATCAAGGGTTGGAGGTTGGTATCCGGGCAAATCAAGGGTTGGATCATAATTCTCAACATCCAGGGGTTTCAGGTCTCCGTTATTGACGGATTCTTCCTCTTTCTTTTGTTCCACGGTCATTTCAATACCGTTCCGGTACTCAGTTTTTTCCGGACCATCTGTTCCCAAAGTCCTTGTGGTGAATTCGAGATGTGGATCTTTCGTTTCTGCAGGTTCCAGATCCTCCTCCGGTTCAATCACCGGGCCGGATTCTTTTTCTTCCGGAATAAGATTCCCGTACAGCGGATCTTCCACCTGCTGCCCTGCCCCGGTGTCTGTTTTTCTATTGCGGAACCAAAGAATGGCCGGTTTATATGTAAACAGGATGTAGGCGAAATTCATGAAAAGCAACAGGAAACCCGTTCCTGTTTTTCCCAAAACGGAGTTGAGAAACCTGCTGATAATATATCCGTGCCCACCACCCGGACCGCTGCCCAGAAAGTTCGCCTGGCTCCCGGCAAGGTACCCCAGACTCGCAGATACCAGGATCATCCCAATCAAACCTGTACGGATGGCACGGCCAAGCGATCCAAACTTAATGTTTAAAGAACGCAGTCCCATTATCAGGAATAAAGCCGGGAATACAAAGGAAGCAATGCCAAACCATCTGTTGATGAGTAAAATGCCGAGCCAGGCTCCTGTTTTTCCGGCCCAATTCTCTACCTGAATGTCAGGATCCGATAAAATGCGGGTGTATTCAAAGCTCTGATCGGTTTTCCAGGTAAACAGATAGGAAACCAGGGCAAGGAGCAGATATAAAGCCAGGAGGACAAAAAAGATGCCTGCCGATAACCGGACACGCTCATCGTTTACAAAGCGCTGAATCCTGCCCGGTCCTTTTTTTGTTTTTCCTTTTTTTCTCATGAACGCCTTTCTGGTGAACAAAGGGATGTTTGATCCTTTTAACTTTTTTTACCAAAATTAATTAAACGGATTTAATGAACGGATCATTTCAGGATTTTATTTGCTTTCCAGCCTAAATTGCTTCATAACAGGAAGAACCCTGGAAACGATTGGCAGTCAGAGGAAAGAAAGTAACTATTCAGTATCCAATAAAGTAAAAAGCACCGCTTCCATATAATCTTTTGAAGCTTTTTTATAGTTCTCTTTTTTCAGGAAGATGTCATCCGGAACACTTCTTTCATATACTGAATTGGCTGTCAGCTTCATCTTAATGTTATGAAGCTGAAGGTAAAACTCCATGAGCACCCCATCAATTTCTTTATATGGAGTGGTGCGGTTGGGATTTTTTATAGGTATTTCTCTGGTAAAATATATCTCAAGTGTATCTGAATCAGAGTCTTTAAAAGTAATGATGACTTTCTCACAGGTGTATCCGCAAATATCCTTCAGGTCGTCCGTATAAGTGATTTTCATCCCGGGGGTCATGCCAAAGCCAACTGCCGCATCGTCCATGTCTCCTGCATAATAGAATTTTTTGTCCAACACACCCAGTTGTGTGTGGTTTATGGATTTTTTCGGGTTTACTACATTCCTGATCACAAAGAGGCCGAAGAATCCTTCAATCTCAAACACGTAATTATCGTTTTTATATCTGGTCACCATTTTCTTGGGGAGCATGTCGGTAGAGATCTTCTTCATTTCATTTTCAAGGTATGTGATATCATAAAAGATTTCACCTTCTCTGGAAGAAAGTGTACCCGTATCTTTGTTACATCCCGGAAGAAGTATCACAACGATCAGGGAAAGAGTATGTAACAACCTGATATTCAATCGACTGCCATATTGATCCACTGGGGATATAAATTTAGAAAATATATTTTATTCTGAGCATTAAAACAACTAATTTTTGTCAAACTCCTGTTATTGCCTGATAATCACCAAAATATTTTTGATGAAGACCCTGAATCGGCCGTTGGATTGCTTTTATTCCGGAAATTTTGGGGTGAGTCGTGTATTGGCAGATGAAAAAGCAGAAACAGCAGAAGAAAATCAGGCCAATACCTGTTAATTGTGGTTCTCAGTATTTAAAAAATTGTTTAGATTTGTAAAGCTGTAATTAATATATATCTGTATATGAGTATGTTAGCTGTAATTGCCCTCGGAGGAAATGCCCTGTTACGCGGTGATCAGGCAGGGACGATTGAAGAGCAGGAAGAAAACACAACCCGGACGCTTGAAAATGTTGTTTACCTGATCAGGGAAGGCTATAACCTGGTACTTTCTCATGGGAATGGGCCACAGGTTGGAAATATTCTTATGCGCAATGATGCCGGGGAACAGCTCTATTCAATAGCTCAAATGCCATTGGATATCTGTGTTGCTGACTCTCAGGGAGGGATTGGGTATATGATAGAGCGTATGCTGATGAATGTAATGAAGAAATATCATATTTCCAGAAATGTTGTTTCAATAATTACTCAGGTGCTGGTAGATAAGCATGACCCGGCATTCAGAGATCCCCAAAAACGCATTGGTAAGATATATAGGAAAGAGGAAGCGGACAAACTACAGAACGATAAGGGCTGGTTATTCAGGAAGGAAGTGAAAACAGAGGGTGGCTGGCGCAGGGTGGTTCCATCTCCCAAACCTTTAAAGATCATGAATGAATCGGTAATCAGGGATCTGGCCCTGCAGGGTAACATTGTAATTGCGTCAGGAGGGGGCGGTGTGCCCGTATACCTGGACAGTCATGAGATTGTGCGACCGGCTGAAGCAGTGATAGACAAGGACCTGGCATCTGCCCTGATGGCGTCCCGGATTGGTGCGGATGAGTTTTATATACTCACGGACGTACCCTACGTTTACATTAATTATAAAAGGAAAAACCAGGAGATTAAAGAGTTCTTAGACCGGAAAGATGCCTTAAAGTATCTGAAACAAGGTGAGTTCTCCGAAGGCAGCATGGCGCCAAAGATCAGGGCAGCGCTTAATTTTATTGAGCAGGGAGGTAAAAAAAGCGTTATTACGGAAGCCACTAAACTGGAAGACCGCAGTTACGGAACCAAAATAACAATGGAATATGAAAATTAATTTGCGAAACTTTGTTTTGAAAACTAAAAGTACGGAAAATGGCATTCAATCTTAGAAACAGAAGTTTTTTAAAGCTTTTGAACTTTACCCGGGAAGAGATCCGGTTTTTACTTGACCTGAGCGCAGATCTGAAAAAAGCAAAACACACCGCTACAGAGAAAAAAAACTTATCAGGGAAAAATATCGCACTGATATTTGAAAAATCTTCAACCCGTACACGTTGTGCCTTTGAGGTCGCCGCATTGGATCAGGGAGCACATGTCACTTATCTCGGTCCCTCCGGGTCACAAATTGGTCAGAAGGAGTCGATGAAAGATACTGCACGTGTACTTGGAAGGATGTATGACGGCATTGAATACCGTGGATTTGGTCAGCAGCGTGTTGAAGAACTGGCGGCCTTCGCGGGAGTGCCCGTATGGAATGGTTTAACTGATGAATTTCATCCAACACAGGTACTGGCCGACCTCCTGACCATGATGGAACATTCCGGCAAAGCATTGAAAGATACGGCCTTTTGTTACCTGGGGGATGCCCGGAACAATATGTGTAACTCCCTTATGGCAGGGGCAGCCGTCATGGGTATGGATTTCAGGGCTGCTGCACCGGAGAATTTACAGCCGGATTCGGCACTTCTGAAACAATGTGAAAAGCTGGCAAAATCCTCGGGCGCATCCATCAGGACAACCGAAGATGTGGGTGAGGCTGTAATGGATGTCGATTTTCTATACACAGATGTATGGGTCTCAATGGGCGAAGCCGATGAGGTCTGGGCTGAACGCATCACATTGCTGAAACCATACCAGGTTAATTCCGGGATTTTGAAATTGACGGGAAATCCAAATGTTAAATTCCTGCATTGCCTGCCTGCGTTCCACAACAGGGAGACTGCCATTGGCGAAGAGGTTTTCAGGAAATTCGGACTGGAGGCCATGGAAGTTACTGAAGAGGTTTTTGAATCGGAACATTCCATCGTATGGGATCAGGCTGAAAACAGACTGCATACAATCAAGGCCGTGATGGTAGCCACTCTGGGGTAAGATGCGCTGAAATTCGCCTCGCTGAAATTCAATTGAAATTCGAGTATCCTTGAAAATTAACTAAAATCCTAGAGTGTACCTGGGTTTGATAGCCGGCCGCATCCAGCCCTATCGGGGCGGAAGGTAATAGCCCCTCTTTTATATTCTGCAAAATGCGGCATTCCCCGCCTTCCGGTTTTGTCACAGATTTTGCAATCCACCACACCATCCCTGCACTGGGCAAAATCTCCGCCAAAACCTGCTTGTTGCGAGACCCAGACCCCCGGGTTGAAACCCGGGGTTACTCACATGCAACCACTTCGCGGTTGTTTTGCGCCACTACTGCAAAGGATTGAACCTGGGTTTGATAGCCGGCCGCATCCAGCCCTATCGGGGCGGAAGGTAATAGCCCCGGAGGACCGAACGTTGAGAATTTGTCCTGTGGACAAATTTAATCCCACCTTCGACAAGTCTATGGTGGGCAAAGGAGGGGCCAGGTTGTGGGCCGTCTGGGTATCACGGGGATCCGTGATGCCGGTCCGGCCTTGATGCCAGGGAAAAGAAAAATGCTCTGCCGGACC
>CAYOFK010000116.1:0-10301 GCA_964403185.1 uncultured Rikenellaceae bacterium
ATTTTTGTGAGATCCTGAACCCCTGCCCTGCTGTGCAGGCCAGGTTTCAGGATGACCATCTTCCTGTTTGGCGTTCTGCAGCAACCCTGATCCCGTCAGCCCGTCTTGCCAGGGTCCAAGCCGCTTAGCGCTTTGAAAGCGCTTAGCGGCTTTCCAAAGAACGGCTTTCCAAAGAACGGATGGTGTTTGCCGGGACGACCAATGAATCAGATGATTGGCGGTATTAACCACCTCCCCCTCCTTACAGTCGGGTAGGGGCTGTCTCAAAAGCAACCTAATGGCATCATTCCGTACTTGATACGGAATCTTTGTAATGTGAAAATCAGGCCCTTATGGATTCCTGCTTTCGCAGGAATGATATGGAATCTGACTTCTGAGACAGTCCCAATTTTATGTCTGCTAACGCGAAGATTCCCTCTCCGGCAGGGAGGAGAATTCACATCCCGCATAATGTTACAGGGCGGACCGGGGCACACATTACAATATCAAAAAAAACCACCCTCTGGAAGGAAGACGGTTTGCTATGTTAATTTGAGATGATCTACTGAATTCCCAGTTGTTCTTTTACGAGAGGCAGAATGTCCTCACTCTGGGCTGAAAAATACAACAAGGACCCACCTGCAAGGTCAAAGATATAGGTAAAGTCATTTTGCTCAGCAACACTTTTAATGGCATTTTGTGCTTTTTCGACGATGGGTTGCATCACTTCCTGCTGTTTCCGTTGCATATCCTGCTGGGCTGTTTGTTCGAAAGCCTGGATCCGTTGTTGCAGATCGCTCAGGTCCTGTTCCTTGGTTTGCCTGATCAGTTCGGTAAGATTGTCCCGTTCGGCCAGGTATTCCTGGAGCTTTTTATTATACTCAACATTCATAACATCCAGTTGGTCGGATAATTTCTGGGCATAGGATTCAAGTTCAGCCTGGGCTGAATCTCTTTCAGGCATCATTGTAAGCAGTTCCTGACTGTTGATATGGCCAAACTTAAAGTCTTGTCCGAATGCACTTGATCCAACGAAGAAAACAAAGAGCAGGCTGATAATTTTTGTGTATTGTTTCATGTGTTTATTAGTTTGTGTCTCTAATCTTTAAGAACTTAACTCACAACTTATTATTGCAGTTTGACGTTCAAAAAACTGTTACTTATTCATTTTGACAGGGCAAAAATAATCAATTAATTCTTATAACCTAGTTTATCCAGCACATCGTCACTCAAATCGTACCTTGGATTTGTATAAAGCATAGATAAGCTGCCGGAGGTATCAAATATTGTTGCATAATTACCTTCCAGTGCGATTTCCTTTACCGCATTATAAATTTCATCCTGGATGGGTTGGACCAGTTCCTGTCTTTTTTTAAACAGATCGCCTTCGCGGCCAAAATATTTATTCTGCAGGTCTTTGGCTTCTTTTTCTTTATTAATGACCTCTTCTTCCCTGCTTTTTTTCATCTCCCGGGTAAGCAGGACGGCATCGTTTTGATAGTTTTTATACAGTCGTTCCACTTCTTCATATTTGGATTTTATTTCGTTTTCCCACTCGGCTGACAGTTGGTCGAGCTGATCCTGTGCTGCCTTGTAGGCAGGAATATTATTGAGGATGTATTCGGTATCGACAAAGGCATATTTCTGGGCAAATCCCAGGCCCAGGGCCAGGGTCATCATAACTATTGATGCAGTTAACTTTTTCATGACTATAATAATTTAGTTCGTTAGTACCAGTGGTTAGAACTGTTGGCCGATTACGAAGTGGAACTGACTGCCGGCGGCATCCGGCCGGCCGGTAACCGGACTGAAGCCATAGGCCCAATCGATACCCAGCAAGCCAAACATTGGCAAGAAAGCCCGCAGGCCAACACCTGCGGATCTGTGAATGAAATAGGGGTTATAATCCTGGATAGATGACCAGGCATTCCCCCCTTCCAGGAACAACAGTGCAAAAACCGTTGCCTGTGGTTTCAGTGAAATGGGATACCGCAATTCCAGAGTAATGCGCTGGTACACATTTCCTGAATTCTTGCCTTTTATTACCGGTGTCAAAGAACCATTTTCGTAACCTCGCAGCCCGATAACATCAACGCCATACAGGCTGTATCCCGACATTCCATCACCTCCCAGGTCAAATCCACCAAATGGTGAGGGTCCGATGTCCTTATTAAAGAAGCCGAGATATCCAAAGTTCGCCCGGGTAAAGAGTACCAATTTTCCTGCCAAACTCACAAACCAGTCAGCTTTAAAGCCCCATTTATGATATTCAACCCACTTATATCTTTCAGAATCAATCATTTCCGGATCGGAATAATCTTTCTTGCTAAAGGCAGAATAAGGGGGTGTGATCTGCAAAGAAAGGGAGATATTTGCCCCCTGGGTTGGATAGATCTGGTTGGGTCCGGCAGAATTCCTACTGATGGATGTAGTGAGGCTGAAGTTATTTGAGGAGCCGTTAGAAAACAGGAAATAGCGGTTCCAGTTCTGCAGGTTGTAGTTCTGGATGTTAATGGCGTTATACCAATGAAAAAAGTCGTCGGGCCATTTCAGCCGTTTACCCAGGCCAATGGTAATCCCACTCACATACATGGCTTGTCGGGCGGGGTTTGTTTTTTTCATTCCGTTGGTTTGGATCGACCGGTATGCGGTAAAGGAGAACGCATTTGGTTTTTTCCCACCGAACCATGGTTCCACAAATGTCAGGCTGTAGTTCTGGTAATATTTCCCATTTGACTGGGCCCGGACGCTCAGTTGCTGTCCGTCGCCTGAAGGTACTGGCCGCCAGGCTTTCAGGTCCATGATGCGGCGTATGGAGAAATTATTGAAACGCAGTCCGATGGTTCCAACCAGCATGCCGGCGCCCCATCCGCCGGATATCTCAAACTGGTCGTTGGCTCTTTCCTGAAGTTGGTATTGGATATCCACGGTGCCTTGTTCGGGATGCGGAATTGGATTTGGTGAGATGGTTTCGGGGTCGAAATGGCCAAGAACGGCAATTTCCCTGGAAGAACGCATTATGGCCGACTTGCTGAACAGGTCACCGGGATTGGTTCTGAGTTCTCTTCTCACCACATGTTCGTTTGTTTTTGTATTGCCCTGGATAGTGACGCGGCTAATGGTGGCCTGGGGGCCTTCAAACACTCTCATTTCAAGATCTATGGAGTCATCATCCCGGGCTATTTCCACCGGAGTGATGTTTGAAAACAGATAACCCTGGTCCATATAGATTGAATTCACGGCATTTTCATCAATATACAGCCGTTCTTCCAGTGCCGTTTTATTATAGGGATCGCCCGGTTCAATTTCCAGCACAGCCGACAGGAATTCGGAAGGGAATTTGGTATTTCCGATCCATTCGATATTTCTTATAAAATATTTATTTCCTTCAAATATCGTGAGATAGATATCGGTACGTTCATCATTCAGCGACACAATGGAATCGCTAAGAATTTTAAAGTCGCGAAAGCCATTTTTATTATAGAAATCCACCAGGCTGGTTTTGTCTTCTTTATAGTCTGATTCGATGAATTTGGATGCTTTAAAAATGTTCCAGTTTTTCTTTTTAGTGTTTTTCATGACCCTGCGAAGCCGTTCATCGGGAAAAACTTCGTTCCCCTCAAAATAGATCTCTGAAATTTTCACTTTTTCTTTCTTATCCACATTCACCGTGAGCAGGATATTATTGGGTGTTTTAGGATCATCCTTTTGAATGATCTCGACCTTCACATTCAGAAATCCCTTATCAATATAGTAATCCTTGATATTTCGTTCAACGTTATTCATGATGTTCTCGGTAATCTGGCTTCCGTTCAAAAGATTGATTTTTTCCATCAGGTCCTGCTGTTCACTACGTTTCACTCCATTCAGGGAAAATCTCGACAAGCGGGGTCTTTCCCGCATATAGTAATCCAGGTAGATCTTACCTCCTTCAATTTTCAGATATGAAACCTTAATATCTGAAAACAGGCCCTGGGACCAGAGTTTCTCGATGGATTTACTGATCCTTTCGCCGGGGATCACGATCCGTTCTCCCACTTTAATCCCTGTAAGTTGCACCAGAATACTGGCATCGAGGATCTTGATGCCCGAGATGGTGATCCTGGCCACCTCATATTCTCTGGGATAGGTATAATCCATTGTGGGGATATTAAAATCCAGGGTATCGGTTTCCTGAGTAATAGCAGTCCGGGTCAGGAACAGGAAAAACATCAACAAGCCATATTTTGCAATTCTTGTTATCATGTACATCATTCAATAAATCTTTACTCGGTTGCTATTTTCGTTCAAATATCAGCACACTTCCGGTCTTTAAAAATCACAATCTCAACGGGTTAAATTTGCTCACTTGTTCTGCCAAAGCGCCGTTCCCTTTTCTGATAGCTGACAATGGCTTTATAAAAATCGTCTTTCCTGAAATCCGGCCACAGGGTATCTGTAAAGTACAATTCGGAATAGGCTATTTGCCAGAGCAGGAAATTGCTGATCCTGAATTCACCACTGGTACGGATGAGTATATCGGGATCGGGTATTCCCAGTTGATTCAGATAGCCTGCAAAGACATTGTTAGTGATCTCATCCACACTAAGTTTTTCATCTTTCACATCCTGTGCCAGTTTCTTAATTGCCCCGGTAATTTCCCGGCGTGCGCTATAGCTGAGTGCAAGTACCAGGCTAAGTCCTGTATTTCCGGAGGTCCGGTTCATCACTGCACGAAGATTCTCTGAAACTTTTTCAGGCAGGCTTTGAAGATCGCCCATTGCCAGGAGCCTGATATTATTTTTCATCATTGTTTTGGCTTCATTTCTCAGGGAGGCTACCAGCAGGGTCATCAGGGCATCCACTTCTTCCCTGGGGCGGTTCCAGTTCTCTGTTGAGAAGGCATACAGGGTCAGGTAACCAATGCCCAACTCTGCTGCGGCTTCTGAAACCTGGCGAACTGAGGTGATCCCATTTTTATGACCAAAGATCCGGTGTTTCCCTTTTCGTTTTGCCCAACGGCCATTGCCATCCATGATTATAGCAACATGAACGGGCAGATTATCCATATTTATTTGCTCCTTCATATCCATGATACTGTTGTTCTTAATATTCATAGGCGGGGCACAACATCCTGTTATAGTTGATCCTGTAGCTGATCCCCACTCCTATCATGTAGTACCAGTCGTTATTATGCAGCCGGGCTGAGAGCTCTCCGTTACCCGGATTCTCAACCGAGTCAAGGTTATCGGTGAATGTTTTCCTGAAATCCCAGTGTACGGTGGCGCTGAGCCGGCGCGATAAATTAATCTTCACTCCTGCCCCGAAGGGAATGACAAAATCGTATGAGAAATTGCCTGATTTATTCATTAGGGCCACCCCGACGCCTCCGGATATGTAGGGGGCATAGGTAATTTTGCGGGCAGAATATTCAAATTTCACGAAATTAAACTCGAATTGTGCTGTGAGGTCCCCTATCACAGTCCTGAACCCGGCATTCCTCAGTTGCTGGAAACCGTTATCAAAATCACTGTCTCTTCCTTTTACCGGAGCGTAGATAAATCCCAGTTTTACAGCATAGCGCGGATTCAGTATCTGTCTGTAAAAGCCTCCGGCTGAAAATGAGGGGGCATAAAACAGGCGTTCCTTATTGATATCTCCCATATAATGGGAAGTGCCAGCAAAAATTCCCAGGTCAACTTTACTCTGGGAATATATCATCAACGGAAACAGCAGGATGCATGCCAGAAGCCCTGTTTTTTTCATTTCAAATGCTTTCTTTCTCTTATCTTCTCTTAATAGTCGGCCAGCCGTCCCTGGATGTGTCGAGTTTGTAGATCATTTGAAATGTCGCGAGGTAATAGAAGTCGTTTGATTTCGAATACTGTGATGTAAATGCGTCCAAATAATCCGTGGTGGTCCACCGGCCACCCAGTTCAAATCCGATCATCCAATCGGGAGTTAACCCGTATTTCACACCCAAACCGACAGGGAATGCCATGGCCACTTTTGGATGATCTGCAGTGGTCCGGTTGTAAGGATCGGCAAGGATCTTAGGTGAAAAGATAACGGGACCAAACCCGGCGAATCCGTAAAAACTGATGTTGGAAGCAAAGGACACGATTCCTTTCCCCTTCATCATCAGGTAGTTGTTCGACGACTTATCCGCTATAAACGCATACTCCGCCTGGAGGGAAGGTTCAAAAAAAGAGGTGCGGAACACAATGCCCCTGCTATCATTGGACCCATAGGTATCATCCCCATACAACCATCCGAAGTTCAGATTCATTTTCACCCAGATTCTTTCATAAACTTTGTACCGGAACCCTGCAAAAATCACCGGCCGTGTAAAACGAAATGCCACATCTTTCAACCCGGCCAGGCTTTTTTTAGGTGTAATACTGCCGATATCTCCCATATAGAACGTTCCACCCATACCCAACATTGCCTCATACCGTTTCATTTTCCAGGTTTGTGCTGAAGCCGAACCTGAAAAAAGAAAAAGTAAAACAATTACAATCAGGGCTGAACGGTTCATAATTGTGGGTTATCAGGACACAAAAATAATAATATAATCGGTTCCGAAAGGCTAATCATTCCTTATTAAGAACATTAAAAACCTTAAAAAACCTTAAATTATCTTCATCAATAAAAACACAAATTACGAATTTCTTATTCCAAAACAAAATCACTAATTCCTTTTATCCCTGCCCCACATCAGTTTTTCACGGATGGTTCTGTAATAACTATCGTCCTGTAATTTCAGCATTTTCACCACATCATCTGCCTTTTTTATCTCCAGTTCCACGCCCGATGCCAGGCGGTACGACCGGTAATCGACCGACAGGATAAAATGTTCATCACGTGCTTCAATTTTCAATTTGATCTCATGATGATCGGGTATCACCACCGGTCTTACGGCCAGCATGTGGGGTGAGATGGGCGAGATGATAAAATTTTCAGAACCGGGCACCACAATCGGGCCTCCTACACTGAGAGAATAAGCTGTAGAACCTGTGGGAGTGGCAATGATCAGGCCATCGGCCCAGTATGAATTCAACAATTCGCCATTCAAATATGAATGTATGGTCAGCAACTTTGAGCTTTCCTTCTGGATGGCCACATCGTTCAGAGCAAAATCCACCACATGCCGGTCATCAGAGCGGACTTCAATCAGGGAACGCTCCTCAACGGTGTATTTTTTCTTAATGATCTTGGCCATGGACCCGGACACATTCTTTTTGGAGATGTTTGCCAGAAATCCCAGACGTCCGCTGTTGATCCCAACCAGTGGGATGTTTAATCCGCGTGTGAGTGCGGCTGCCTCAAGGAACGTGCCGTCACCGCCAATTGAGAAAAAATAATCGAGTGGTTCCGGGATGTGGTCCCGGTCCTCAAAAACCCGGAGAACTCCGATAAGATCCGGCAGGTTTTCCTTCAGGAACCTGTAGAGTTCCCCATATATCCAGATCTCGATTCCGGCTTCTGTCAGATGTTTGATAAAAAGTTCCATCACCGGATAAAAGTCCGTATCGAAATCCTTACCGTAAACTGCGGCTTTGTTCATTGAAGCAATTATTAGTTACATGTTCAGATACTTCATAAAGGATTCATAGCGGGTGCTGTACCAGGAGTCCATTTCATTATCATCCATAAATGAAGCTTTGATATTGTAGTTAAAACGCTCAAAGGTCTGGATGATGGAAGACAGGTCGGTACGGTTGATTTTCAGGATCAGTTCCAATTTCATAGAACCTTCTGAAGAAGAAATGTATAAACTCAGTATCTTGGCATCGTTGGATTCTATGATCTGTGAGATCTGTGTTATGGAATAATCGTTCTGATGCAATTCCAGAACCAGGATTCCTCCCGGATTTTTTACGGCCATCAGATCTGCAAAATAGCGGATCAGGTCGGCCATGGTGACAAGGCCAAGATAATGTTTTTTCTCATCCAGGACCGGGACCACGGTAAGGTTCAGTTTTGATACCATTTCGATCACTTCATAGATATGCTGATGCTGCAGTACAAAAGGGCTGAACAGGGACAGATTATGGTTTCCAATGGGTTCATCGGCCTTATTCAGATCGTATATATCGGTATCTGATATCAGTCCGAGGAACTCCTTATCATTCACAATGGGAAGGTGTGATACCCTGAATATTTCCATCCAATGCAAGGCTTTCAGACCCGTATCTGAGGTTTTAATTGACGGTACAATGTCCGATATTAGATCTTTGGCAATCATAAAGATTCTGTTCTTCGAAATTACTATTAATTTTGTAAAAGCTTATATTAACCCCCGAACCAACAAGGACGAAACAGATGACCAGACTCAGTGTAAATATAAATAAAATAGCCACATTGCGAAACGCCAGGGGAGGCAACGTCCCCAACGTTCTTGAGACAGCCATCCGTTGTGAAGAATATGGCGCCCAGGGCATCACGGTTCACCCGAGGCCGGATGAAAGGCACATCCGCTACCAGGATGTCTGGGATATCAAACCCATTGTAAAAACCGAATTTAACATTGAGGGCTATCCCTCCCCTGCATTTATGAAACTGGTACTGGCGGTTTCTCCCCATCAGGTCACACTGGTTCCCGATCCACCCGGGGCCCTGACGTCGAGTGAAGGCTGGGATACCAGACAACATTTGGTTTTCCTTCAAAAAACTGTTGCAGGCCTGCAGGAGGCCGGCATCCGGACTTCCCTGTTTATAGATACGGAAGAAGAACACATCAGATTTGCTGCCAAAACAGGAACCAACCGTGTGGAGCTTTATACAGAACCCTTTGCCAGCGGTTATGAAAAAGATCCGGGCCTGGCAGTGGCTCCTTTCAGGGCTGCCGCACAACTGGCCGGCACACTTGGGTTGGAGGTCAATGCAGGTCACGACCTTAGCCTTCAAAACCTGAACTTCTTTTACAGGAATGTTCAGGAACTGAAGGAAGTTTCCATTGGTCACGCTCTGATTGCTGATGCCCTGCACTATGGCCTTGAAAATTCCATACAACTGTACCTCCGGCAGCTGCAATAAACTTTCAACCAACTGATCTCTATGAATTTACACTACAGAAAATATGGACAGGGACCACCCCTGATAGTTATTCACGGTTTATACGGGGCATCCGACAACTGGATTAAAATTGCCCGGGCCCTGGAATCCCGGTTTGAAATTTATCTGCCCGACCAACGCAATCACGGGCGGTCGCCCCACGCCGACTCAAACCTTTACGAGGATATGCGGCAGGACCTGTTTGAGTTCATGGCTCAGCATGACATTGCCAGTGCCGTTTTGATGGGGCACTCCATGGGAGGAAAAACAGCCATGTCCTTTGCGGCCATGTATCCCGAAAAGTTGAATGGATTGATCGTGGTTGATATTGCTCCCAAATCCTACCTTGATGTCTCCAAAACACTGCGAAAGACCATCGATCATCAAACCATCATCGCGGCCATGGCATCTGTTGATTTCAGCACGGTCACCTCCCGGGCCGGGGTATCTGATGCCCTGGCCCGGTATATTGATTCGGACCGTGTGCGCCTGTTCCTTATGAAAAACCTCCGCAGGAATCCCGATCAAAGTTTTCGTTGGGGTCTGAATGCAGATGCCCTTGAGGCGCATCTCGGTCATATTCTGGACTGTGTAGTATGTTCCGATTTTGAAGCGGGGAAGGCCATTACCGGCTTCCCTGTGTTGTTCGTCCGGGGTGCTTTATCCAATTATATTCTCGATGAGGACCTTCCGTCCATAAAATCCATTTTTCCTTATGCAGAGTTTGTAACCATCCCTGATGCCGGTCATTGGTTGCATGTGGAACAGCCGGAATTGCTGGTGAGAGCTATTGAGGAGGGGATTCTGGAAGGATGAGGGGGCCAACCTGCGCCTAAGCTTCGGTTGACAGGGCGAGGGGGCCAACCTGCGCCTAAGCTTCGGTTGACAGGGCGAGGGAGGGAATGATTTCTCAATTTCCAAATTCCAAAATTCAAAAACCGGGAATTAAACATTTGTGAAATTTTTGTGAGATCCTGAACCCCTGCCCTGCTGCGCAGGCCAGGTTTCAGGATGACCATCTTCCTGTTTGGCGTTCTGCAGCAACCCTGATCCCGTCAGCCCGTCTTGCCAGGGTCCAAGCCGCTTAGCGCTTTGAAAGCGCTTAGCGGCTTTCCAAAGAACGGCTTTCCAAAGAACGGATGGTGTTTGCCGGGACGACCAATGAATCAGATGATTGGCGGCTTTAACCACCTCCCCCTCCTTACAGTCGGGTACTCCTCCCTGCCCTCCGGCAGGCAGGGAGCACAAGAATTTAGTTTTTCACAGTTTCGAGGGTTTGCCTGATA
>CAYOFK010000117.1:0-10279 GCA_964403185.1 uncultured Rikenellaceae bacterium
CTTTCCTTTGAACAAAACAAAGCGTAATTCACCTGACGCAAATTTGACCTGCCCTATTTATTTTTACCCCGCTGGGGTATGTTGCAGCGTTTATTTAAGGTACTGATGAAAGTATAGAAATTTGTTTCATCATAGGATACACTCGAAAGATCAATATGGTTTGATGTCAGAGCGTTATTTAATATCTCCATCCATACAGGTATTATCTTTTCTTCCGGGATCAGGTTCATATGGTCCCCAGGTACTTTTGCCACTGCCTGCGTGATTTACCGTCTTTCCAGACTCTTTGCTCGGCATAGTAATAAGTATTCCCACTTATTTTCTTGTGCATAAGATAGGCCATGATAGAATCGTGATTATTTAGGGAGCGTGTTAATAAAATAAAGAACGCAAACCCAATAAAATAAAGGGCAAATACTAACATGTTATTAACATTAATTTAGGGGGCAGGAAATTGTTTGCGTAACCAGCTGTTTGTTAGTTGGTTATCTGTATGAGGTAATTATAACTCGTAAAGTCGGGCTAGCTCTGAATCGTACATCCTTGCCCCGTAATCATACCAATCCAATCCCAGATCATCCTGGAGTTCTTTTCCGTTATACAGGTACTTATTCTCACGTGGTCCATTCCAGCAGGACCCGGGCTATATTTGTTGCATGGCTGGTGATCATCTTAAAGCCTGTTAACAACTCCAGGTGGGTTTCACTGCTTTCGACCGATTGTTTAATTTCATTCTTTATCCTTTCAAAATGATGTCGTTCCAATTCAATGGCCATTCGCCGGTATTTCTTATTTTTTGCTTTCATTTCCCTGGCTTTTTCAAGATTCACATCGCTAAATACCTTTAAAGCCCTGCTGAGTTGTTTTTGCGTGCTGACCTGGTAACTCACGAGGTCTTTTTTACCATCAACCGTAAAAGTTCCGGTACTCGAAATCCATTTCCCGGCTCTGCGAATGAGGTTCCTGGATATAATATCTGCAATGTGTTCCAGCTCTTTAACCGTGTACATGATCTGGAATGTCTCATTTATTCTTTTATCGCTGATCTCATTCCTGGTCAGTTTTCTAAGATATGCATTCACTTCATCTCTCAAAAATTTCACCAGTTTTTCTTTCTCACGGATGATTTCCAGAACACTCCGGTCTTTAGTTAGGAAGGGAAGTATGATGTCATTAAGCATGTCCTGCACCTGATGGCCGATCCTGATCACCTCCTGCTTTGCAACAGATAAGGCCAGTGAGGGTGTGGACAATAGATTTTCATCAAGAAACTGCACCCGGAGTTCGGTCTTTTTTTCCTTTTTGTCAGGTAACAGGAATTGTATAAATTTCACAAAGAAGCCTGTAAACGGAAGGGCCAATATGGTAAGGCCAACGTTAAATAATGTATGAGCATTGGCGATCTGGCGGGGCACCACCTCTGCCATATAATCCATTTGTGTCAGGCTGGCATCCCCTTTTGGGGAAATAAACTGAATAAATTCTGCAAATTTCGGAATCCACCATACGAATACCAATATCCCGAAAATTTTAAAAATTGCATTAGCCAGGGCAACGCGTTTTGCATCGGGTTTCGCCTCTAAACTGGCAAGGATGGCCGTTACAGCGGTACCCAAATTTGCTCCCAGTAAAAGCGCTATGGCTGCTTCGAGACTGATCAGTCCCTGGGTTGAAATGATAATGATGATCCCAATAAATGCACTGCTGCTCTGGAAAAGGGCAGTGAGTAAAGCTCCCAGCAGAATGCCAAACCATGGATTCTCAAGGTGAAGGATGGCATTAATAAAAGGCTCAAAAGATTTCAGGGGTTCCATGGATTCAGACATTAAATGGATCCCATAGAAAAGGATCCCGAATCCCAGGATGCTATTTCCAACCTGCTTTATTTTTGGATCATGAAAGATCAGTTGCGTTGCAAAACCTGCTGCAACGAACCAAAGAGCATAATCGGTGAGTTTAAATGCGATAATTTGCGCTGTAATGGTGGTGCCGATATCAGCCCCAAGGATGATCCCCAGGGATTGTGCAAAGGTCATCAGTCCCGATTGTACAAATCCCACCAACATAACCGTTGTGGCGCTGCTGCTTTGAATGACCATAGTCACAAGGGCCCCAATACCAACGGCAATAAAACGGTTTTTTGTAATGTTTGTGAGTATGGTGCGCATTTTTTCGCCAGCGGCCTTTTTCAGGCTTTCGCTCATCATGATCATTCCCAGCAGAAACAAACTCAAACCGCCCAGCAATCCGGCAATCATTAAGATGAGCCATTTGGTATCCCGGGTGTGTAGTTCATACACCAGGAAATTTGATCCCGGAATGGTTGCCGTTGCCAATATAAAATAGTTTCCCGGATCTGATCCGATGGCAAAGTAGGTAGCTGCAATACCTGATGAATTTGTATATACCAGGGGTTGCAGGATCTGAAAGTTGGTGGAATCTCCGGGATGCGAGATCAGTGTAAACCTGACAGCGATGTCCGGAACTCCTTTCTGGTCCTGATCCTGAACAAGAACCCTTAAAGGTTTTGTCCCCAACTGATCGGCTTTCAGATATTGCTGGTCGCCGGAATAATTAAAAACCGATTGGGAAGTTGGTTTGGAAATGGTTGGGACCTGCACTGAATCCACCGACCCAAAGGACGGCAGAGGCAACCCTATAAACACTGCACAGAGGCAAACCCAAATAGTATGTCTTAATCGGCGTTTCAAACAGAAGTGCATAGGTTCACAACGAAATTACAAAATAGTTCTCATTAGTGTAGCCGAACCGTCATACCTTTTGTTTAAAACACTCTCATCCGGACCGGCCGGGGAGTGGTTATATAGAGACTCTGAGTGCCAGGAAAATATTTCTGCCTGAGGCTACAATTCCTGAAGAATAGGGGCGGTAACGGTGGTTGAGAATATTTTCAACACCGGTAGAGATCATAAGTATATCGGATGGGTGAATTGAAAGTTTCAGATTGAAAGTAAACCAGGACGGTGCATAGGGAAGTCCATTTCCATCTGTGGCATACATGTGGGTCTTGGATTGTTCCTCCGGGGCGAGATTGGCATTAGAAATGGCGCCATTGTAAGTCAGGTAGAAATCTCCCTTGATAATAGGGTTTTCATAAACAAAATGCAAACCCCCGTAAAAGGGGGGGATATGCCGCAGGGGATTTTTGTCGATATCCTCTCCCTTCATGATGGTAAAATCAGTGCTTACATAAAATCCCGATGTCACCACTGCTTTTAGATTAATATTTACACCATATAATGTAGCTTCACTGGCATTTACAAGAGCAGTTACCTGGCTCATTTCACCGTCATAATCAATGGAATCATTACCCTCAAATTGAAAAGGCCGTCTCACCATGGCGTTTTTCATAAGGGTATAAAATCCGGTAAGCTCAAAATAAAGGGCATCGTTAACATTCTGCAGCCAGCCAAGATCCACGTTATACGTGTATTCCGGTTTCAGGTTCTGGTTTGGGACCATGACCCTGCCGGGTTCTGAATCAAAAATTTTTGCAGCATCATCCAGGTTGGGAGCCCTGAAGCCTGAGGCAAAATTTATTTTAAGCTGAGATCCGGAGAAGGGGGTATAACTGATCCCCATAGAGCCGTTTAATGCCCCGTTTCTGATGGAGAAAACGGAATAGGGGAAACTATAAAATGAAGAGTCTTGTATTGAAGAACTCAAGCCGACATAGTTGTACCGAAGACCAGTGTTTAAAACCACATTGTCTTTAATCTGGTACTTAAGTGAACCATATAATGCCAGTGCATAATAGTGGTTATACCCGTTAGGGTACCGTGTGGCCGCAGGAGTGGTTTGGGAGCTTAGAATGTCTTCCCTGACCGCTTTGGATCTCACGTTGTTATAAACCAGTTCAGTGCCATAGTAAACCGTAAGGGATGGCAGGATGTTTTTGTGCAGATCCACATTCATTGACAGAACATCTGCATTTTCAGTACGATGTCTTAGACCCGTTTCATGGATTTTCCTGTCGTGACGGCTCTCGGTAAAGTTCTGGTAGGCGGCCACAATTTTTATATGATCTGCCAGCAACCACTCCGGCTTTGCATCTATCAGAAAATTATGCATCATCCATTGCTGCGGACCGTAATACCATTGTGCATACCGCAATTCATCATTGTCATATTGAATAAGCCGGTCATATCTTGGTATGTCCGATGTGGTTGAAAAGTGAAATGCATAAACCATATTTAACTTTCCGGAGGGTTTAAACCGGATCTTTTGTAAAAAGTTGATTTGAGAATAGCCTGAAAATTTCTGAAGATTTGGATCCCGGTTAACAAAAACAGAATCCCTGTTTTGATACCGGCCTGCATATTCAAGTCTTTGATAAGATGGATTTCCAACATTTCCCATAGAAAGATCCGCAAAATCACTGTAAGTAAGACTGGTCAGAAACCCCCATTTTTTCAAACCTATATTAAAGTCCACATGTCCGGTTTTTTCATTGTTTGCCGATGCATATCTGGTTAATACATTTCCTGTAACCATCACTTTGTGGCCTGAGGACAGATTAGGATTCAAAGTATAGAAACTAATAACCCCGCCCAGAGCATCACTGCCATAAACTACGGAACCGGGACCATAGATCACTTCAGATTCCTGCAGGGTATTTGGGTCCAGTGAAATGACGTTTTGCAGGTTGCCGCTACGGTAAATGGCATTATTCATTCGCACTCCGTCAACAACCAGCAGGATGGAATTGGCCGCAAATCCTCTGATCATGGGGCTGCCTCCTCCAAGTTGACTTTTCTGGAGAAATACAGCATTTGATGTGGCCAGGAGATCTGCAGTGGTCTGGGGGTTATGAAAACGGACCTCTTCGTAGCTGATGGACTTTATTTTATTGGGCACTTCTTTTTTATCATGCTCCCATTTGTTTACGGCGATCACAAATTCATCCAACATGCGTATTTCTTTTTCAAGTCCTATTGAATAACCCGACTGTTTAAGATCAGATTTAAGCATTACAATCCGCTTGAAAGAAGGGTGTTGAAAAAATATGCTGTCTGTCTCTGAGAAAATCCCGAGATCGGCATTCCCGTTTTGGTCTGATATTACGGATTTCTCCCGTTTTTTATTAAAAAGTGCTACATCTGATACAGGCAGTCCGGTTGCATGGTCAACGATCTTAATATTTTGAGCGAATACAAGATTTCCGGTAAGCAGAAAAAAGATGAGAAGAGACCTGTATAAAAGAAGTGAGAAATTCAAATCGTTCAATATTAGAAGGTATCTTACAGCAAAAATTGTTCCAGCTTTAGAGTCTTTCTTCCGCGGAATTCAGGAACGGATACCGATCATCCGCCAACCTGCTGTTTTTAGGTGTTTGATACAATTTTTGTAAAATATTTTTTACTTTTGAATTTACGCTAAATTCAGGAACTCATATGGCCAAAAGAATCTGGGGGACAGCATTATTCGTTCTTGTGGCGGGAATGTTTTTTGTTGTGTTTTACCTTTTAAAAAGCCGGCTAGGTCCTGAAGAGGACCCTTTTGCAGCTGTTCCCACAGATGCTTCATTCATTATTGAAACCAGGGATTTTCGAATGGCTTCCGGCAAACTGATTGATGAAAACCTGATCTGGAAGGAGTTATTGGTATTGCCATCAATCAGGGCGGCAGATGCCAGGATAAAAAAATTTGACTCACTCATCAGAGAAAACAAACCCTTTAGAGATATTTTTTCAGGTAAACCTCTTGTCATTTCAATCCATCAGACCGGAAAAAATGACATCGATCTTTTATACCTGATACTTGCGGAAGGAAACCAAACTTTAAATACGGTTAAAGCAACCATTAAACGATCTCTTGGGTCAGATATTATGATCAGGGAAAAGGAATACCAAAAAACAGGGATACTGGATATAGTGAATGGAAAATCGGGTGCCAGGATGTTTTTTGCAACTTATAAAGGTATTTTAATTTTGAGCGCTTCATCAATATTGGTTGAACGATCCATCAGGCAGTTGGATATTGAAGAAAATATACCGGCGGAAAAGGGCTTTATTCAGGTTCGGAGTACCGCCGGGAGAAATGTTGAGGGCAATGTTTATGTCAATTTCAGGCAGCTCTCCAAATTCCTGTCTGTGCTGTTGAAACCTCCTTACAGTGAAAGTGTTACATCTTTATCAGGTTTTGCAAACTGGGCTGAGCTGGACTTGTCAATTGAAGATGATGCCCTGTTATTTAACGGATTCACTTATTCAGAGGACTCTTCTTTTAATTATCTGAACCTGTTCGAAAATCAAACTTCGAAAAGGTTGATGATGGACCAGGTCCTGCCGGCAAATACGATGGCTTATCTGGCCTTTGGATTAGATGATTATAAGAGCTATCAAGCAGCATTTTTAGATTATCTTGCAGAAAGGGGGGGATTACAGGCCCACCTTCAGGCGGTCTATGAAATGGAAAAAAGCTGGAAAAAGGGTATTGGAAACCTGTTCCTGAACCTCATTGAGGATGAAATAGGCCTCGCGTACACCGACATCAAAAACCTCAGCTTTAAGGAAAATTCCTATGCGCTGTTCAGGACACGCAGCATGATCCAGGCACAGGAATCTGTCACTGAAGCTTTAGCGGTGTTTTACGACCAGAAGGGAACAAACCCGGATGCCTATACCGCAACGATCAAAGTGGATGAGGATACCCAATTTACGATCTATAAACTCCCTGCCTCAGGAATACCGGAATCCCTGTTTGGAAATTTATTCGGTGGAGCCGGCTTCCGCTACCTGACATTTGCTGGTAATTATATGATATTTGGAAATGCCCACAGTGCCCTTTCTAATTTTGTACACAACCTTGTCCTTCATAAAACCCTGAGCAATGATTATGATTATAAAACCTTTAACGAATCATTGTCTGCAAGGTCAAATTTCTATTTCTATTCAAGCATTCCCAAATCAATTGCATTTTATTCCAGGTTTTTGAAAAAGGAATACGAAAGCGACTACCTGGAACATGCCGGAATATTTAATAAGATCCAGGCGGTAGGATTACAGTTTTCTTCTGAAAATGCCATGGTTTACAATAACCTGTTTGTAAAATACCAGCCTGTCTATAAAGAACAGGCCGAAACACAATGGGAGAGCCTTATTGATTCTGTCCTTTGGCTAAAACCGTACTTTGTGGCCAATCACTATACCGGGGATAAGGAAATATTCTTGCAGGATGTGAAGAACAATGTTTACCTGATGAACGGTGCCGGCAGGATCTTATGGAAAATCAATTTGCCTGAACGGATCATGGGGGACGTTTATCAAATTGATTTTTATAAAAACGGGAAATTGCAGATCCTGTTTAATACTGAGAATTATTTGCATCTTCTCGACAGGAATGGGAATTATGTTGAAAATTACCCCGTGAAATTAAGATCCAAAGCAGTGAACGGACTGTCCCTGTTTGATTATGATAATAATAGAAACTACAGATTATGTTTAAGTTGTGAGGATAGAAAGATCTATTTGTTTAATATTAACGGAAGAACTGTAAAGGGATGGAACATGATGCAAACAGAAGGCCTGATGCAAACCCCCATTTACCATTTCAGGGGAGGCACCAGAGATTATATCGTATTTGGCGACCGTTATAAAGTACACATCCTGAACAGACAGGGAAACTCAAGGATCAGTGTCAGGGAGCCCATCCCGAAACCTGTGCACCAATCCATTTATTTTGATAAATACAGAACCAACCCCGGATTTGTAACCACCACCCGGGATGGAACAATTTGTTTTATTAAAATGAATGGGCAGGTTGAAAAAATGTCTCTTAAAACATTTTCTATGGACCATTTTTTTGAATACAGTGATCTGGATGGGAATGGATCGGGAGAGTATATTTTTGTTGATGGAAACAGGCTGGACGTATTTAGTTCAGATGGTTCACAGAAATTTTCACATAGCTTTAATTTTCCAATCCGGCATAAACCGGTGATCTATACGTTTTCTTCTACCGATAAAAAAATCGGGATCACCTGTGAAACAGGCAATTTGATATACCTGTTTAACAATGATGGTTCACTATATCCGAACTTTCCACTTACGGGCAGAACCTTGTTTTCAATTGGCCGGTTTGATCGTTCATCAGAGAGGTATAATCTGGTGGTGGGAGGTGATGATAACTTTTTATACAACTATTCCGTAAAATAGTTTAATGCACTAAAATGTAATTTATTATGAATACTTTTAAATATCTTATCCGGTTTTTTCTTCTGGCTGGGGCCATTATTTTGAATTTCTCCTGTGTGAAAGAAGAGATTGATTTTAATAAGTTGTCTACTCAGGCCAGAATTACACCCCGGTTTGTTGTTCCAATTGCCAGTGGCTCCCTGACCCTTGCAAATGCAATCAAGGAAAAGGAAGATACCCTGGTATTCAATGATGATGGGACCATTAAGCTGATTTTTTCCAAAGATTCAGTATTTGAGTTTGATGTTTCCGAGATTGTTACCATCCCCGATCCCTCCCCTGAAAGCAATACATTGCAATTAGGGCCATTACGTATTGACGATCTTAATTATTCAGGGAATCTTTCTCTTGGAAGCATTGCAAATAATCTTGACAATGCAACCAGAGATGCCATCATTGCCCTGGATGGTACTACTGCTGTGTTTCCCCCCATACCGACCCAGAATGCAGGGACTTATAACATGACCTCCTTTACGAATATTACCCAGGTTACGGTGCAAAGCGGGACCATAAACATCAGCGTTACAAATAATCTTCCCGTCCCTGTTTCATTTGATATTGGTTTAAAAAACAATTCTGATAGTTCCCCGGTGGGAGGCGACTTTATATTTACAAATATTGCCCCGGGGACCACCCAGACACAAACTGTTGATGTAAGTGGAGTAATTATTACAAATACTCTTGATTTTGATCTTAAGAACCTGACCTCACCGGGGAGTACTCCGGGAACAGTCCCTGTGGATCTAAACGATGATCTTGTTATCGCCTTATCTTCCACTGATATTTTAGTGTCAGGCGGAACCGCCATCTTGCCAAATCAGATTTTTTATTCCAATACGAATTTTATTGATATCAATCCTGACCCGGGTATTGAAATTACCACTGTGGAAATAAGAAGCGGGGAAATTGATTATACTATTTCTTCAGGCTTCAGCGAAGGAGTTGTATTTAATTTCATCCTTCCCAGCGCAAGAAAAAACGGGGATACATTAAAATATAATATTCCCCTGTCAGGTAATGGCACTGAAACTGCTATTCTCTCTTTGGCTGACGTGTCAGTGGACCTTACTACAGATGCTTTACAGCCATATAACAGATTTCCATTCATTATTTCAGCCGGTATCAATTCCTCAGGCACTATGGTCAGTTTTTCTATGTCAAATAGTTTTTCTGTGGATTATCAATACCAGAATATTGCATTCAGCTACCTGGAAGGTTATTTTGGGCAGCAAACACATACTTTTAATCAGGACACCATTGACCTGGGTGGCCTGAAAGATTTTTTTGAACGCATTACCGGGTCTCTCACCTTTACCAATCCGGTTGTCAGATTTCCCTATGAAAGCTCCTTTGGAATTCCGGCAAGCATTGAAGTCCAGGCCACCGGAACAAATTCTTCCGGTGCAACCCAGGACCTTAATGCTGCGGTTCAAAACATTGACCGCATGACAGACCGGTTTGGATCCCCTGCCAGCGGTGCAGTTGTTTTTGACCGTACCAACTCAGATATTGTACCTTTACTCGCACTCAGGCCTGTAGAACTTGTTTATTCAGGCCAGATACAGATCAATCCTCTTGGAAATATTTCCGGCAGGGACAACTTTGTTCTTGGAAATTCAAAGATCATTGGCAGCATGGAGATGGAATTGCCGTGGATGCTTCAGATGCAAGACCTGGCCCTGAGAGACACACTTGAGAATCCCCTGTACATGGAGCCGGACAGTGATTTTAAACTAAGCGAAATGGAATTCTTCAGAATGTTTTTTTATGCAGCCAATGGTTTTCCAATCAAAGTGGATGTTTTATTAATCCCTTACGATCGTGTAAATGATGTTAAAAGACCCGGCATTGTCATTCCGGAACTTATTATGGCAGCTCCGGTTGATGCTACAGGAAAAGTTACCGGACCGGCTGAAGCCACCATTACCATAGATCTTGACAAGCAACAATTGATCGATCTTGAAGAATCGAAAGACCTGATCGTCCGTTTCAGGTTCAATACAACAGATGGTGGCAGCAGGGAAGTGGTATTTTATACGGATTATTCCCTGGATTTCAGATTG
>CAYOFK010000118.1:0-2786 GCA_964403185.1 uncultured Rikenellaceae bacterium
TAGAGTTCTGCTAAACGGATATGGAGGTTGAAGGTATGAATGTTTAATCCTTCCTTTTTTACAACATCCTGCATGTATGGAAGTGCGTCATTTGACTTGCCGGAGCTGATGAGATTAGCCATGGTGATATGTAGATTCAGAAAATACGGCTCGGTTTCCGGAAGGCGTTCAATGATCCCTGACAGGTAATCCTTAATTTCTTCTGAACTGAGGTTTTCATCTCTCTTCATGTAAGGAATGAGTTTGTTCATGCTAACCACCAATGCAGTATTGCAATCTCTGATATAGGCCTCAATGAGATCTTTTAAATAGCTGATGGCTGCAGGATATCCTTCGGTTTTCCTGATCCGTGTGGCTTTTATCATCAGCTTATGAACATCCGCGTCAGGGTGAAGGATTGTCTTTTCATGTGAAGCTGAACTTTGAACAAAGTTCAGCTCAGGATCACGAACCGGTACCTTTATTTTGTTGGTTCCAAAGAGTTTTGAAATCCAGGTTTTAATTTCACCTAACATAATTAGCCGGAAATTTTAAGAAAATATAAAGATTATTCAAACTACTTAAGATACACATTTAAACCACATTATCAAAATTTATCAGCCGGCTGTTTCCTAACAGGTGCAATTACAACAAAAATGAATAGGGTCTGATGTTCGGCTAAATTACGGTTTCTGCAGAATTTTGAAGAATATAAGCAGTCTGTCCTGGAATTATTCGTACTTTTCTAATTGCAAATTCCGGAGTGGATCATTTTGAAATCCCCGGGGCCTTTGCTATATTTGTTATCACAGAAATGCTTGTAATGCGCTGATTAATAGCGACATGAAAATGATGCGTCTTTTTATTGTACTTTTTTTCCTGATCCTGCCACTTTCCATGATTGGACAGGAGCCAGAAGTGATTGTGGAAAAATCAAGTGAAAAGATACTCATTGACGGCCAGGTGTATTACATTCATACGGTCAGGGAAAAAGAAACCATATATTCAATATGTAAAACATATGGTATATCTCCAAAAACACTGTCCCGGGAGAATCCGGGCATCATTATAGGATTGCAGCCGGGCCAGGTCTTAAAGATTCCTGAGGTCGTGGAAGAGGAAGCCCTGTCTCCCCAAACCGGGGATTTTATTTACCATCAAATGCGTGAGGGGGAAACTGTTTATTCCATCTCCCGGCAGCATCATGTGACCGTTGAGGAAATTTTGGAAGCGAATCCTGACCTGGTTCTTGATGACCTTCCTGTTGAGACCGTCCTGAAAATTCCAAGGATGGAGTTCTATCCTGAAAAACAATCATTTACCGTCCAGGATAAAGAATATTATCTGTACCGTGTTGGAATTGGTGAGACCTTCAATTCCATTGCCAGAAAGTTTAGTTTGAACACCAGGGATTTAAGGCGAATGAACCGGGAAAAAGGCAGGTTTCTTGATGAGGGTGATTACATCAGGGTTCCCGGGACAGAAAAAACGCATGCTTATTTCGAGAGGGGAGAAGAGGAGCCTGAAGCGGAGGAAGCGGCGGTTGACAATTATTGTAATATTCAAGTTCCTGATTATTTTACGGGCCGTTTGGATGTTGCTTTACTGCTTCCTTTTTACCTTGATAAGAATGCGGAGCGAACATATATTGATTCCAGTGAAAGAAATGAACGCGGAGATACGATTTTTAAACTGATTAAAAGAGAGGATGACTGGATTTACCCCTGGAGTTACAGGTTTATTGAGTTTTATGAAGGAGTCCTTATTGCCATTGACAGTCTGAGGAAAAGAGGATTAAATGTGAGTTTATCGGTATTTGATACGAAACGGGATCCCATACGGGTCAGGGAGATTGCTGAAAGTGGCGCGCTGGATGATATGGATCTCATCATCGGCCCGGTATATTCCATGAATATTGAAATTCTTACTAAAACACTGGGAAGGACGGATATTCCGGTAATTTCGCCCTTTGTCCAGAATGGAGCTTTACTTGAAAGGCAGGCAAACCTGTTTGAAGTTGTCCCTGATCATTTTGCTGAAAATGAGTTGATGGCTAAAGTTGTATCCCGCGAATACAGAAATAATATTGTTGTGGTGCATCCGGGAGATTCATTGGAGACTGATAATTTTGAACTTTTTAAATGGACCCTGCTGGATTCCCTGGGTCAATATGCCGATATGGAAAACATTGTTCTCAAAGAGGTGGTATTTTCTGAGGCTCGCCCACGGCATGATACCATTAATGAGATCGGACAGGCTTTACTTGAGGATGGTTTAAACGTGATTGTGGTTTATTCCGGGAAAGAGACCTTTGTCAGTGAGGTTCTTGCAAAACTTTTTAACCTGGCAAAAAATTATGAGTTAAAGGTATATGGGTTTCCGGAATGGCAGAGGTTCAGGAATATTGAACTGGGTTATTTCCACAGCATAGATGTTTATATATGTTCGCCCTTTATGCTGGACTATTCAGACAAAGATGTTAAAAGCTTCCTTAGTAAATACAGGGGCAAATATAATACCGAACCGGTACCTCACAGTTTTGCCTGGAATGGATATGATATAAGCTATTTTTTCCTCTCAGGACTGGCCACATACAAAGACCGGTTTTTAGAGTGTTACACAAGTTTTAACACGAATTTGCTGGTTTCGGATTTTCAATTTGAAAAAATCAGCTACAACAGCGGTGCCATGAACAGGAAACTCCACCTGCTACACTTTACCGATGACCTGAGAATTGAAATTGTACCACTCCCTGAAATACCCATTCCCGACTTCGATATCTGGTTTAACTGGTAGATCATTCCGGG
>CAYOFK010000118.1:2886-10087 GCA_964403185.1 uncultured Rikenellaceae bacterium
CTGAAATACCCATTCCCGACTTCGATATCTGGTTTAACTGGTAGATCATTCCGGGGTCAGATTTTTTTATTTCAAATTTCTTTCTTTAAGCATATCCGCCACCTTTTTAAGGTTCCCGTCAGTTTTAGCAGGTTTCAATCCGAGGATCTCACAAATTAACGGATAAATGTGGATGTTCTCAAAAGTCGGTTGGGAGAACCCTTTCCTGAAGGCAGGTCCAAATGCATAAAAAATGGCATGCATATCGGTATTCCTGTTATCGTAACCATGGGAACCCCCGGTAAATGATGGGGGTGCAGGAAGCCAGGAAAGGGTCCAGGAGGAATCGGCCAGCACTATAAAATCCGTGACCCTGGGGTTTGTCCCATAATGGAACCGTTCAGGTACCGTGTTTCTTTTCCAGGCCTGGACATTAGGGATGTCTTTCAGCGCCAACCATGCCGAATCATAGTATTCACTGTGGGCCAATAAATTGTATGAGGGGTTGCTGCCTCCTGATTCTTCAAACCAATCCCTGCGAACGTAATCGCTCAGATTTATCCACCGCTCTGAACAGGTCTCTCCCATACCATGATCGGAGGTCACAATGACATTGACCTGGCTGGCAATGGGCAAGGCTTCCAGCTTATCAAGAAACACACCTGCCAGACTGTCGAGGTATGTTATGGTAAGCCCAAGTTCAGGATTATCAGGCCCGGTGTCATGGCTGCGACTGTCAGGTTCATCCATATACCAGGTAACCAGTTGGGGCCTTCTATCCTCCGGTAGTTGCAGCCAGGCGATTACGGAATCAAGACGCTGTGAAAAAGGAAATTCAGGATCGTAAAAAGAATTGGCAACAATGCCGTGATGGTCGGGATACAAACCCGTAGCAATGGAGTAATGGTTTGGAAATGTTTTTGATGGAAAGCAGGGTTGCAATGAATGTGCCTTTACACCTTTTTTTTCAATCCGGTCGAGGTTTGGTGTGTTGAATTTATCAGGATAATCCCACCTGAACCCGTCCACTGACAGCATGACTACATAGGGTTTGGTTTCAGGCCTGCAAGCTTGAAGAACCAGAAATACAATAATAGGAAGGGCCATATAAGCTTTTGGAGCCCTGTTATGTGGTGTTGTGTTTTTCACAAGTAGGTATTTATTTCATTCAATGAGTTTTTTATCACGTGCATTTACAAACAGAATATTTCCAACACCCTGGTAACCCATGAATAAATTTGAGCGGTCGTGTTTCAATTGCTCACCCCTGAAACCAATTATGGTCAACCCGGCGTTCTGAGATTTTTGATTAATGATGTCACGAATATTTTTATTTTCAACCTGTGTGATGACTTCAATATTTTTTGGCGCAATAGGCAGCCTGCCTTCCTGCACCAGTTTAATCAGGTTTTCACGGGCAGTCTGGTATTCATCTTCCTTACAGATATCAAATATCTTAATATGGCATTTTTCCCAATCGGGATGGTCCAGAATGATATAACTGAGCAAGATCATCAAATTCATATTCTCCTGGTCATGAATATTGATCCAGACATGAATTCCTCCCTTAAAGTTGATCTTTTTCGCAGAACTTCCCAGGATACCAATATCATAATTCCCGGCCCTGATCAGGGAATAATTTTCCACGATTCGTTCAAGATTTGCAGGCGCTTCCTTAATGTAATCCATAAGGATCATATTATTTTCCATACCTGAAATGCCCGGTAATTGAATGGTTTGTGCGATGGCCGAAGTAAAGGAAGGGGATATCATGGTATCTATGAATACATGGGAATGCTCTGTTCCTGATTTCTCTATCAGCATGGTCATCAGCCTGTCAGCTTCTTTTTTAGTGGATTTTGAAAAGTATCCTTCAATCAGGTGGATATAGGTGCCAAATCCATACCGGTATGAGAGCCAGTTCAGTGTCCTGAACGCATCGTCTCTTTTAAAACGGTCTTCAGAAATGCAAACAACCGCGGGTCTCCATTTGCCCTCATTCCCTACCTTTTTTGTTTTCTGCAGGTAAACCTGCATGTTTCTGCTGATCTGAAAAATGGCAGATTGAAAAATGCGTTCGATACCGCCACGTTCCCTGTTTGTCCTGACTACAATGATATAGATCAGGATGATTATAAAGAGAGCTAAAACAGAGTAAAGGGAACTGATCTGGAACATCAATAAAACACTGATCACAAAACCAGCGAGGGAAAAGTACCAGCGTGAGCGGAATGTTGGTCTGTAGGACGGATCTGCACCAAAATGGTATAGAAATGAAATCAGACAAATGGTGCCATAGGTGACCATAAAGAACATGGTAATGATGGTGGCTACAGCATTTACATTTCCAAGTGAAACGAATATCAGGGCTATAATACAGGTTATCAATGTACTTTGCACTGGTTCGGCAGTGTCTCCCCGTCCGCGGGCAACAAACCGGTTGAAGGCTTGTAAGGGGAGGGACCGGTCGGAACCGATGGCCTGCAAGGTCCTGGGGGCAACCATGAGGGATCCGATAGCAGAAGAGATTGTTGATGCTGCCAAACCCAGGGGAATTACAATGGGTCCGTAGAGTGCTATCTTACTCATGATCAATTGATCACCCGAAAGGTCTTCCGGACTTGCAGATATATGAAGTTTCCAGATTATGAAGAAATACATGATCATGCCTGAGAAGGTTGCAAGAAGAGTGCCTAAGGGGATGGACCGTCCCGGTTTCTTCAGATCACCTGACAACCCCACACCAGCGGTCATCCCTGTAAATGCGGGAAAAACAATTGCAAAAACTACAAAAAACTGGTCCATATTTCTGAACGATCCTGAGAACAGGCTCTTATTGGCCGCTTCCATGTATTCAGTTTTACCAATGAAAAAAAGACTGAGTGATACGATCAGGATGCCAACCACCACGTAAAGCAACTTGGCGGCAACACCGGCCCCCTTTTTTATCATCAGGTATGAAAGGATCAATAAAGCAGGGATGCTGACCACCTGCCTGGGAAGCATCAGACCGTGCTGATCCCTGAAATAATTGAAAACCGGTTCAAAGGCTTCGGTAAAGGCAATGATGTAGAATGCAACACTGATGGCCTGTGAAAAATATAAGGATATGCCAATGGTGGCGCCAATATTCAGGCCAAAGGACCTTGATATGATGTAATATTCCCCACCGCCCTCAACCTTTTCATTAGTGGCAATTTCCGAAATTGCCAGGGCTGTCGGAATCGTAACCATGTGTCCGATCAGGATAATGAGTGCGACTCCGAAAATGCCCAGGTTTCCAACAGCAAATCCAAACCGCAGAAAAAGAATGGCCCCCAGGATCGTGGAAATGGCAGTAAAAAATACCGGGGCCGTTCCAAATAATTTTTTATTTGATTTCACGGTAGAATTTCTTTTGTTTCATGAGGTTTAAAGATAAATAGAATTTCAAGGATTCAGTTTTAGTTGTTTTTTATATTTTCTCCAGCTCGGACAGGCCTGAAATTCCTACCTTTATGGACTTATGATGAACAGAATGCCCTGCGGGATCAAGAAATACTGTGCCTTCCTGGTGGTACTTGTTGTATGTTTATTTCCGGCAAGTTCGCAGCAATCCTTTACTTTAAGCGGTGCTGTTACGGATGCAGATAATGGTGAAGCGATGATCGGTGCAACCGTTTTCATACAGGAACTGAATACCGGTGTGGCTGCCAATGAATATGGTTTTTACTCTCTGACCCTGTCGAAAGGACTCTATAATGTAAGCGTATCATTCATAGGTTTTGAGATTTTTTCTTTTTCCATAACCCTCGACAGGGACATCAGAAGAGACATCGGTCTTCAGACTGTTCCCAGTACACTTGAAGAGGTGATTGTAAAAGGCGTTGCACCCGATGAGAATATAAAATCACCCGAGATGAGCATCCTGAAGTTCAATATAAAAGAAATCAAAACTATACCGGTATTGTTTGGTGAGCAGGATGTCCTGAAAACCATCCTGTTGCTGCCGGGCGTACAATCCTCCGGTGAAGGAAGTACCGGATTTCATGTCAGGGGTGGTGATAACGGACAAAACTTAATCCTTCTGGACGGGGCTCCGGTATATAATCCGGCCCACCTACTGGGATTTTTCTCAGTTTTCAATTCGGATGCCATTAATGACATGAAACTTTATAAAGGAGGCATTCCCCCTGAATTCGGAGGACGCATCAGTTCTGTTCTGGATATCCGGGCCAGGGAGGGAAACCTGAAGAAATTCGGAGTTTCCGGCGGACTGGGATTGATCTCTTCAAGGATCATAGTTGAGGGCCCCTTAAAGAAGGAAACCGGCTCGTTCATTGTGGCAGGCCGCCGAACATATGCCGATTTGTTTTTGCTTTTTTCAAGAGACACATTGGTGCGGAACAATACGCTTTACTTTTATGATTTTAACCTGAAAGCAAATTACAAACTTGGTAAGAATGACCGCTTGTACCTTTCGGGATACTTTGGAAGGGATGTGTTTGAATTCCAGAATACCTTCGGAATGGATTGGGGCAATGCCACTGCCACACTGCGCTGGAATCATATATTCAATAACCGTTTGTTTCTGAACAGTTCGCTGATATACAGCAATTACAATTATATATTCAGAATTAATGAGGAAAGTGGCGGATTGAACATAAGATCGGCTATCCGGGATGGAAACCTTAAAGAAGATTTCCAGTTTTTTCTAAATCCTTTAAACACATTCAGGTTTGGATTCAAATTCAATTATCACAATTTTATTCCGGGTGAGATTTATACGGAGGGCGAATTCCAGGTAAATGATACGAAGCTCACTCAAAAACATGCACTTGAAGCCGCTCTCTACTGGTCACATAAAACCCAGCCGTTTGAGTGGTTATCGGTGGTATATGGTGTGCGGGTTCCCATGTATTATATGGTGGGTCCGGGAACGGAGTATCTGTTCGATGATAAGGGCATCGTTTTGGATACCATACACTACAAATCCGGCGATGTAATGGCACAATACATGGATATTGAACCACGCCTTTCTGCCAGTTTCAGGCTGGGAACCCTCAGTTCTTTAAAGTTGTCCTTCAACCGGATCAATCAGTATGTCCATCTCCTGTCGAATACCACTTCTGAAACTCCCCTGGATGTCTGGTTGCCCAGCAGTAAATCTGTGAAACCGCAAATTGGTGACCAGGTGGCTATAGGATATTTCAGAAATTTCTCTGAGAACCGCTGGGAAACCTCCATAGAGGTTTATTATAAGTTTATGAAAAACCAGATTGATTATAAAAATGGAGCCAATATTTTCTTTAATGAACTGATAGAATCACAATTGGAGTATGGGAATGGACGTGCTTATGGTACCGAATTTCTGATACGGAAAACGTATGGGAAATTGCGCGGGTGGCTTGCATATACGCTGGCGCGATCTGAGAGGAGCTTTGAAAAGATTAACCAGGGACACCACTACCCGGCAAAACAGGACCGGATGCATGACATCTCCATTGTTGCCACTTACGAGTTGAATGAACGCTGGACGTTTTCGGGGACCTGGGTATATTATACCGGAAATGCGGTCACATTCCCAAGTGGGAAATACCGGATTGAGGGTAAAACCGTGAATATGTACACCGAACGTAATGGATACCGGATGCCGCCTTACCACCGTCTGGATATGGGAGCTACAAGATATAATAAGAAGAAGGGACGGTTTGAATCGAGCTGGAACTTTTCAATTTATAATGTGTATGCCAGAAAAAATGCCTTTTCAATAAGTTTTGTTGAAGATAAGAACGATCCTGCCAGAACCAACGCAGTGCGTTTGTCACTTTTTTCAATCATACCCTCAGTAAGTTTTAATTTTAAATTCTAAACCAGTTGGCCATAATGTTAAGAAGAAACATCATTTTGTTCGTTTTCACTTTATTAATTGCATCCTGCGAAGATATCATCCAAATTGATCTGCGCAGTGTGGAACCAAAGATCGTTATAGAGGGGACCATCTCAAACCAGGATGTCCTGCCAATGGTGAAAATCACCAAATCAACAGACTACTATGACCCGGGCATTTATGAGCAGGTGAGCGGGGCGTCTGTGATCATGCGTGATGACCTTGGTTTTTCAGAAACACTCAGGGAGGCAGAACCCGGAGTGTACGTGGCAGACAGTATCGCAGCCCGGGAAGGAAGCGATTACTTCCTTGAAGTAAGAGTGGAAGGAGAGGTGTATTCTGCCCGGAGCAGAATGGAATATATCGTCCCGATAGATTCTCTGAAAGTTGAGTATATTCCAGGACGAGGATTTTTTAATGAGGGCTTTTACATCCATTGTTTTTTTCATGATCCTGCGGAAGATGAGAATTTTTACAGGGTTATTGCATATAAAAACGGACAAATGGAGCAAGCTCTGAACCTGACCGATGATATTTTTATCAATGGAAGGACTGTGGACTTTTTCCTTTTTTTCCCCGTTTACCAGGTCGGAGATACCGCAACCATTGACCTCCTTAGCCTGGACCCTGCAGTCTATGATTATTACCTGACATTACAAAATGTGGTTAGCATGCACGGTGGCGGCAACCCAGCCAACCCTTCCAATCCCAACAGCAACATCTCAAATGGGGCTCTTGGCTATTTTGGAGCCCTGGCCACACACCGGGAGTATTTAGTGATTGGGGAGTGAGCTTTAAAAATTGTCCGGCGGACAAGTTAACCCTGCCGTCGACAAGTCTACGATGGGCCAGTAGGGGCCAGGTAGCAGAGCGTAGCAGAATTAAATGCAGATCGATTTAGTAATCTTTCCCCGTAATCATACTATTAACCTGAGTTACAGTACCTGGCCATCAGTGTTCTTATCCCTGAATAGTTACGTTCCATCTCTGCTTTCTTATCAGGGTTAAATAACAGTGCTGCAGGATGTCTGACAGGATATATGATCATGTCATGAACATGGAAAACCTTTCCGAATACGCCATATACTTCTGCTTTTGGCGGAAAATCGAGATGATATTCCTTAAACAGATACCGGGTTGCATGGAACCCCAGCGGAACAAGAATACGCGGTTGAACCATGTTAATTTCTTCCGACAGAAATTGGGTACAGCTATGAATTTCATCCTTCGAGGGGCGCCGCGATTTTGGCAACATGCACTTGATCAGATTGGTCAGGTAAAAATAATCCCTGGAAAGCCCTGCGGTTTTCATCAATTGGTTAAATATCCTGCCTGAAGGTCCAATGAGGAGCC
>CAYOFK010000119.1:0-10068 GCA_964403185.1 uncultured Rikenellaceae bacterium
TGAATGTTTCAGGGCTGTCGGCTGCTGAAATATTGAATCCGAGTGAACCCAGAATATTCTGGTATCCTAAAAAAGAGGCTTTTTTAACCGGCAGGGTGCTTATTGAAAGTCCCGACAGTGTAGGAACCAACTCATTGGCAACCGGATTTGAATCCAAAGCCGTTGGTTCATGGTCACAAGCACTGGGTTATCAGGCCATTGCCAGGGGTAATTACTCAACATCCATTGGGAAAAATTCGGTGGCCAATGCGCATAACAGTTTTGCATTTGGAAACAAGGCCGTAGCCACGGGGGAATTTTCTTATGCTTTTGGTACCGGAGCCCAGGCCCTGGGAAGTAAAAGTTTTGCCCTGGGTTCTGTGGGTGTGGATTCCAGTGGAGTTTCCACCGGCAGTACAAAAGCAACCGGAGAAAATGCCTTTGCAATGGGATTTGGAACCCAGGCCCTGGCACCCGGTGCGTTTGCCATTGGATTGAGCGATACAGCCTCCGGAGGTTTTTCACTGGCCATGGGTTATTACACTAAGGCAGGTGGCTGGTTTGCCTCCAGTTTTGGAGCACAAACCTCAGCCTCAGGTTTCTTTTCTACCGCTGCGAACTGGCAAACCACTGCAAGCGGCTGGGCTTCCACTGCCATGGGAGTGCTGACCAAAGCCGGCAACTGGACCTCCGTATCTATAGGAGACCGCACCAATGCCAGCGGACATACCTCCTTAGCCACAGGTTATTCATCCACAGCCAGCGGCCAGTTATCTTCTACTTTCGGAGATCAAACGGTGGCCAACGGATATGGTTCAATGGCCACAGGATTTCATACCAATGCTCAGTCTTTGGCTTCTACGGTGGTTGGGGCATATAATGTTATCGCCGGGGATCCCCTTAACTGGAATGTATGGGATCCAATATTCGTTGTAGGAAATGGGACAACTGAGGCGGCAAGATCTGACGCTTTTACTGTCTATAAAAATGGTTCGGCCGATTTACAGGGCCATATAAACCTGAAAAAAGGGGCGATAGGCCCTGCAATATATGTAAACAACGCAGAAGCCCTCTGGTATGACGGCACCTATTTCAGTTGGGGATATGGAGGACAGTTTAATTATTTCGCCGATAAAGTGGGTATTGGAACAGCAAGTCCTGTCTATAATTTACACGTAGTAAGCAATACCGCCACCAATGACGACCCTGCCATTTATGGCGTTCATTCTGTGACGGATTACTACGGTGTTGGTGTTTTGGGTGCCGGAAGATACAAAGGTGTTGAAGGTACTGCAACTTCAGCTTCCGGTAACATTTACGGTGTAATTGGCAGCGCATCGGGGACAGGAACAGGCGTTCGGTATGGAATATATGGGAGCGCCACCGGTGGTGAAGGAGCTTATGCCGGTTATTTTGCAGGGGATGTCTATGTTAGTGGCACGCTCTCAAAAGCCGCCGGCGCCTTTAAAATTGACCACCCGCTGGATCCGGAAAACAAAACCCTCTCCCACTCTTTTGTAGAAAGTCCGGACATGAAAAATGTTTATGATGGTGTGGCGGTACTTGATGCCGGAGGAAATGCAATCATTCAGCTCCCGGATTATTTCGGGGCCCTGAATAAGGATTTCAGGTACCAGCTGACCGCCATTGGCAGCCCGGCCCCAGGCCTATACGTTTCAAAGGAAATTGAAAACAACAGGTTTGAGGTGGCAGGCGGAAGCCCCGGGCAGAAAGTATCCTGGCAGGTAACGGGCATCCGGAAAGATCCATACGCCGAGCAACACAGGATCGTGGTGGAAGAAATAAAGCAAACAAAAGGTCTTTATTTAAATCCGGAAGCTTATGGGTTACCTGCTTCCAAAGGAATGCATAAAGGCAATAAGGATTATGAATAGCCAGACCTGAGGTCAACCGGCATCCTACTATTCCGATCCGTTTTGGAACCTGTACCCTGCAGCAACATCCCTCACGGACCGGTTTCCTGGTGGCCCGGAGTACTTATACCAGCCCACAACCTGGCCCCCTTTTGAAAAGGGAGGTTATATATCCTGGATGAGCTTCGCTGAATTCGTCCAGTAGGACTTCATTTCCCTCTTTATTCACTTCGTTCATGAGGGCTAAAGCCGTTTGGGAGAATGATAATTTGTTGTGATCTGGCAATTAGTCAGCGATTGTGCGACACAATATCACTCTATAATGATAACAAGCGTTTAACTTTGTCGGAACAAAACAGAGGGAATGAGAATTCAAACCTTAAATTTCATTGGTGCAGTAAAGCCCAACAATTAGTGTAGGTATGTATGCTTTTAGATTACCTATTGGAGGCCCAAAGACCCCTTATGATAGAATATCAAGGTTTCCAAAGCATACTGAACTCTCACCCCTCATAAAAAACTATGTTATGTCAAATATAGTAAATTCAAATGCAGCAGGCATAGACATCTCGACAAAGGAGCATTATGTGGCTGTGCCCGAGGAGCGTTCCAAAGAGAGTGTTCGTTGTTTTCAGAGTTTTACACGTGATCTTCACGAACTGGCTAATTGGCTGAAAGAGTGTGGGGTTGAGACCATTGCTATGGAATCGACGGGAGTATACTGGTATCATTTGTATACGGTTTTGTTGGACTATGGCTTCGAGGTTTACCTGGTCAATGCCTATCACGTGAAGAATGTTCCTGGCCGGAAGAGTGATGTCAGTGATGCACGCTGGCTCCAGCAATTGCATTCTTTCGGATTATTGAGAGGCTGTTTTCAACCTGACAATCTCACAAGGTCACTGAGGAATTATGTTCGTCAGAGGAAGAAGCTTATTACGCAGATGTCCAGGGAAGTTCAAAGGATGCAAAAGGCACTGGAACAGATGAACATCAAGTTGAATAATGTAATCAGAGACATACAGGGAAAAACCGGAATGGCCATCATCAGCAGCATCCTTGATGGGGAAAGAGATCCACAGGTGTTGGCACAGTATAGAGATCCCAGGATAAAAGCATCAAAAGAGAAACTGATCAAATCCCTGGAAGGTAACTGGAGAGAAGAGCAGATCTTTAACCTGAAGCAGGCATATGAGCACCATTTTTTTCTTCAGGGACAGTTATCAGAGTGTGATAAAGAATGCGAAAGGCTTGTAAACGACATGTCTGATGAGGATATCCCCAAAAAGGAGATCAAATCAGGGACGAGGCAAAAAAATAATCCTGACTTCAATGTGTCTCAACATCTGTATAATGCATTGGGAGTGGATGTCACTCAGATTTATGGGATAAAATCCACTACTGCATTGACTGTGTTCTCTGAGACAGGTCCCGGCATAAAGGAGAAGTTCCCTACCGAAAAGCAGTTCTTGTCCTGGCTGAATGTGGTGCCGGATAATAAAATCACAGGCGGCAAGGTCATCTCAAGCAGGGTCAAACGAAAAAAGAACAAAGCCGGACTGGCCTTCCGGGATACTGCCAATGCGCTATGGAAAGCGAAAAATCCACTTGGTGATTATTTGAGAAGAAAAAAAGCCAGATCAGGAGGAAGACAGGCAATCGTGGCTACTGCCAGAAAAATCGCTTCGATTTATTATAAAATGGTTACCGAAAGTGTTGAGTTTGATCCCCAGGTTCTGAAGTTTAAAACTCAAGAGTATCTTGAAAAAAGACTGAGATACCTGGAGAAAAGCCTTCAAAAGACAAAAATGTTATTAGCTGACAATGAAATTGTTAGTGAAGTTGTTATATGATAGTGTGATTGGTAGGATCCATTGCCTGTTCCGGAAATAATTTCTTATAGTGGAGGTTCTGTAGAGCGACTTTTTAAGTCGCTTATCAATTTCAAAAGGATTCAACCTCCTCAACCTCCTTCTAAACCACCTCCCCCTCGTTAGCACTCGGGTACTCCTCCTTCGGAAGGAGGAGAATTTAGATCCTGCCTGATATTAAAGTTCCCCTTCTTTTCATGCCCGTCAAAGCGCTCAGAGTGGCCGAACGGGCACGGGAAGGTTATTATGATTATGGCGCCGGATTGACATGCTGTTATTAGAATAAGTATTTTTCAGACGTCTGCCGGGCGATTTGTAAGAGCTGTAATATTTGCTAATTTTAATCCTTCTGATAATCAGTAATAATTCTTATCATCTTATGCATGAAATAGAATATAGCCGGTATCTTATTCCTGTTCTTTATATTGGTATTGCGCAGAGTGCATTCGCCACCGGCCTGGTACTGGTAAAAAGAGAAAAAAACATCTCAAATCTGTTGCTGGCCGCATGGTTGTTTGCCATTTTCGTGAAAATGCTGCTTGCCTATTTTGAGATCAACCTGAGCCGCCTGTTCACCAATACAATGGGGATGGTTATTGTACCCATGGTATTTGGACCCCTGGTATACCTTTATATAAAGAGCCTGGTAGTAAGAAATTTTAAATTCCGCAAAAGGGAATGGCTGCACTTCCTGCCCTTTTTTCTCATTGCCGTTTATGCCCTGATCTTTTCCACACAGAAACAAGTTTATAACATAGACTTTTTTGCCCGGGATGGCTTTATTGCTGAGCGCATTATATTCGGACTCAGTTTTTACATTTCAATCAGCACCTATGGTTTCCTTTCTCTTCAGCAACTCCACCGGTACAGGAAAAAGGTGAAGGATCTGTATTCATACAGTTCTGAAAAGGTTACATTGAGATGGGTCATGTTTGTAACCATTCTTTTTACAGTCGTTTACATTCTGGTTATCTCCGCAGGCATATTCAATATCTTCATCATCAATAAAGAGATCATTGAACCCAACCTGTTTTCTGCTACCGGGTTAACGCTGTTATCTTTTGCTGTGAGTTTTTATGGATACAGGCAAACGGATCCACTGATAGATCTTCACGTGGAAAATGCTTCCGGAGAAGCTGAACAATTGAGGGAAAAGCCAAAATATGAACGTTCCTCTTTGAACGAATCTGACATTGAGAGGTATCTGAACCGGCTGATGGATCATATGAAATCTGAAAAACCATATATTAACGGTGAATTATCCATCCAGGATCTTTCCAACCAACTGGGGATTTCCAAGCACCACCTGACGCAGGTGATCAATACAAGGCTGATCAAGAATTTTTATGCTTTTGTAAATGAATACAGGATTGAAGAAGTCAAGGCCAGGTTGTTGGATCCAAGGTATAAACATCTGAAAATCATGAGTATTGCTTACGACTCCGGATTTAATTCCAAATCTTCTTTCAATACCATCTTTAAGAATCTTACAGGAATGACCCCCTCCCAATATCTGAAGAAAAACCTGGGCGCCCCCACAGAGGATTCAAAATAAGGTAGAACCTCTGAAAGTCATAATGTCATAGCCTAATGTATTCTTTGCATAATAATGCCCTGGTACAGGATGATATCTTCTATCGGGTAAAGTGAAACAGCCTGATCGATAAGATCTTTGGCAGTAAGCAAATCTCCGTTTTTTTCTGCTACCAGGGCCAGGTTGTAAAGAGCCATGGCCTTTATCTTATGGTCAGTGTCAGAGATGTATGGACGCCAGATGGCGGCAGCATCGTCCCACCTCCTGAATTTAACCAGCTGGTAAGCCTTACGAAAACCGGGATTGCCCTTTTTGAAATAGTGCCGTTCAACGGTTTGATAGGAGGGCGATATTTCAGATAAAATATTTTCGCCGGCAATGAAGGCAGCTTTCTCCACAACATTTAATGACGATGGCAACGCCTTTTCAGCATCTTCTTTTGACTTGCCCTGTACTTCATACCGGACCGAGTCAGACAACCACCCTTCATACATTATGGATCCATCAATGCCGGAATATATGCGCCATCCCAGTTCAACAAATGTTTTCAGAATGATGTTATGATACTCTTCCGTAGGTCTGAATAAAAAGATTGTGTTGTCCCTGACCAGTTCAGGGGCATCAACGGCCCTCCTTATAACAGATTCATGCTGTGAGGTGATTTCGTACCGGAATCCCTCAAGCGAAAAAATGGCATCTGCACCACAATTCTCACAAATTCTTAATACGGAAGCCGGCAAAATGGGTTCAGGAAATTTCCCGACATCCTTCAGGTTTGGAAAACGTATCCTGGCCCCGTGGAGGAAGTACACATCTTTATCATAAATTGCAGCAGCCACCGAGCTGATGACCTTCAACGCTGCCAGTGATGGAATTGCCTCATCGCTGGTTCCTGAAATAACGACATTCTTCGTGGCGGATATTTTCAGGGCGCTGGTATCGGTGATCCTGTTATTTAAAACCAGGGAGCTGATTTCCTGATCAAACTTCAGGCGTGGAGCTTCCTCAACATCCACAACAATATATCCCATTTTGCAGGATGCCATGATTGAGAACAGGGAAATTAGCAATATGAAGGGCCGGCATTTCATTTTCCTGTTTATTTAACAACTATTGTTATTATGTCCTCAGGTTTTCCTGACAGTGAAGCACTCATCCTGACCCTATTGTATGGACCTGTGTTCCTGCTCCAAGGTGCCGGGTAATGAATGGGTATCTATGTATTCAATCCACCGCAAACATGTACAACCTGTCCGGTTACATATGAAGAAAGGTCGCTGGCGAAGAAAACTGCAGTATTGGCCACATCTTCCGGATGTCCGCCACGTCTTAAGGGAATTTGCTGTGTCCAGGCTTTCCTGACTTCCTCTGACAATTTTGCAGTCATTTCCGTCTCAATGAAACCCGGAGCAATGGCATTACACCGGATGCCCCTGGAGCCAACCTCTTTAGCTACAGATTTGGTGAAACCTATCATTCCGGCTTTTGAAGCCGAATAGTTGGCCTGTCCTGCATTGCCACTTACGCCCACGACCGAACTCATATTGATGATGGAACCCGACCGCTGCTTCAGCATGATGGGTTGTACAGCTTTGGTAAAGTTAAATACCGATTTGAGGTTGACCGTAATAACTGCATCCCACTGCTCTTCAGTCATTCGCATCAGCAGAGTGTCTCTGGTAATTCCGGCATTGTTGACCAGGATATCTATACGTCCAAAGTCATTCATTACCTGCTCTACCACCTTTTCAGTGTCGTCAAATTTACTGGCATCAGAAGCATAGGCTTTTGCCTGCACTCCCAGGGATTCTATTTCACGGATCACAGAATTGGCCTGTTCATTAACTTCCAGGTCGGTAATGGCAATATTCGCGCCCTCCCGGGCAAATTTCAGGGCAATGGCGCTGCCAATACCCCTGGCTGCACCTGTGATTACCGCGGTTTTTCCTTCAAGCAATTTCATACTCCTGAATTTTACGTGGTTTATTTGAGCAGTTCTGCCATTTTCCGGCCGATATCAGCCGGTGATTCCACTACATGTATCCCGCAGGCAGTCATGATCTCCATTTTAGCAGCCGCAGTGTCGGACTTCCCTCCTATAATGGCTCCGGCATGCCCCATCCTGCGACCTTTGGGCGCCGTTTTCCCGGCAATGAATCCAACTACCGGTTTGGTTCCGTGTTCCTTCACCCATTCGGCTGCATCCGCTTCCATATTCCCCCCGATCTCACCGATCATGATGATCCCTTCAGTCTCAGGATCATCCATCAACAACCGTATCGCCTCTTTGGTGGTAGTACCGATGATGGGATCACCACCTATGCCTATGCATGTGGATTGACCAAGGCCTGCCTTTGTGATCTGATCAACGGCTTCATAGGTCAGCGTCCCGGACCTGGAGACGATGCCAACAGTACCTTTTTTATGAATAAATCCGGGCATGATGCCAACCTTGGCTTCCTCAGGGGTGATGACACCCGGACAATTGGGTCCAACCATTCTGGCATCCTTCCCCTTCAGGTATTCACGTACCTTCACCATATCCGAAGTTGGGATCCCCTCGGTAATGGTCACGATGACCTTTATACCTGCATCCGCTGATTCCATGATGGCATCCGCAGCAAAGGCCGGTGGCACAAAAATAATCGAAACATCCGCTCCGGTTTCCTGCACTCCTTCTGAAACCGTATTGAACACCGGACGGTCCAAATGGGTCTGTCCACCCTTCCCGGGAGTCACTCCACCTACAATATCGGTGCCATACTCAATCATTTGTGAGGCATGAAAGGTCCCCTCACTCCCGGTGAAACCCTGTACCAGGATCTTTGAATTCTTATTGACCAGAACACTCATGGATTTTTTGAATTTGTTTAACCAAAAGTAGGATTTTTATTTAATAATTGATTCAATTATTTGTCGATTTGTTTATTTGAATATGTCTAAGGAAGTCGTGGATAGCATGGTGCAGTTTGGCAAAGTCTTCCCGGGAAACATGTCATCCTTACGAAGGTCAGGAACTGTAATGGGCGGGGCCAGATACTGAATTCCATAGCCCCCGGGCTCTATGCTGCACCCTCACTTAGGCACTTAGGCACTTTAACACTATATTTGCCTGAAGATTATTGAACATGTCAAAAACCTCTACAATTTGCGCCATTTCCACTCCACCCGGAAACGGAGCCATTGCCATAATCAGACTTTCAGGTCCGGAAGCCATTCGCTTGACAGATGCTGTTTTCGATTCCGCATCAAAAGATAAAAAACTTCAGGACCAGGCTCCCAACACCATTCACTTCGGAACCATACATGATGAAAATGAGATCCTGGATGAGGTTCTTGTGAGTCTCTTCCGATCACCAAATTCATATACAGGCGAACAACTTGTGGAGATATCCTGCCACGGGGCCCTGTATATACAGCAGCGCATTTTGGAGTTGCTGGTGAAAACCGGTGCACAGCTGGCCCGGCCGGGAGAATTTACAGAACGGGCATTCATGAATGGCAAAATGGACCTGTCGCAGGCAGAAGCTGTGGCAGATCTGATAGCATCCGGTTCCAGGGCCGCCCACCGCGTGGCACTGCAACAGATGCGCGGCGGCTTTTCTTCTCAGATCACTGAGTTGAGGAATCAACTGCTGAACTTCACCTCCCTGGTAGAACTGGAACTGGATTTCAGCGAAGAGGATGTGGAGTTTGCCAACCGCACAGAGTTGGCTGACCTGATCCGGCAGATCCGGACTGAAGTAACCGAACTTGTAAAGTCGTTCACACTTGGGAATGTAATTAAGAATGGCGTTCCGGTTGCCATTGTAGGCAAACCCAATGTGGGCAAATCAACTCTTTTGAACGCCCTTTTGAAAGAAGATAAGGCCATCGTCTCCCATATTGAAGGCACTACACGTGACGCCATTGAAGATACCATATCTGTTGACGGCATCTTGTTCAGGTTTATTGATACGGCAGGTATCAGGGAAACCTCTGATTTTATTGAAAGTATTGGCATCCGGAAAACCTATCAGAAAATCGGACAATCCCGCATTGTTTTGCTGCTTGTGGATGCAGGTGATGATCCTGAGATCATAGACCGGTCCGTCAGGGAGATCCGGAAGCAGATGGCTGAAGATCCAAAGCAATTATTACTGGTTGTCAATAAAGCCGACAGGCACACTGAAACGGAACTGAAAAAGAAGTTTAAAGCGGGCAACATCCCCTGTCTGAGGTCTGATGAAGAAATCGTTGTTCTGTCTGCTCTGGATCACGCTCTGGTACATCAACTGGCAAAAAAGCTGGTAAACACCCTCAACATCCAAAAGCTTGAGGAGAATACCACCATCATCACCAACACCAGGCATTATGAGGCCCTGAAGCGGTCTTCGGAATCACTCCTTCGGGTTTCGGAAGGTCTTGAGACTGGTTTGTCCGGCGACCTCTTATCCCAGGACATACGGGAGGTTCTGTACTACCTTGGCGAGATCTCCGGTGAGATCACTACCGATGAGATCCTCGGTAACATCTTTAAGAACTTTTGTGTTGGTAAGTGAGTGAGACTCAAATTTTGTATAACAAAATTTGTTAGTCGAACTCATCCCGGCAATACCGCAGGTGTTCGCCGGGATCTCATCCCGGCAATACCGCAGGTGTTCGCCGGGATATCCTTAATTATCCGGCGGGCGGACGGAAATCTCAATGGACGAACTTCTGCCTTTACGGTAGCTGTCCCTCTTTTTTTTGAAGGATCTCAGCCGTTGCATGCCGGCCCATTTCAATCAGTTCTTCCGCCTTATAAAAATCAAAAATACCACAGGATCTT
>CAYOFK010000120.1:0-10050 GCA_964403185.1 uncultured Rikenellaceae bacterium
AATAACAATTAATCAGAAAGATAATTTCAGTCCGGAACCTTATGGATACTTGCCAGGTATTAAAGTGGAAGGAATGGTGGATCCGGTCATCAGGATTTTCAAATTCGATGAATTAATCTATGCACTACGGATCAAGGGATCAGAATTTATGCCACCGGTATATGCACCCGGTGTTTACAGAATAGAAGTTGGCGATCCCGACCTTGAAAAAATTGAAATCTATGAAAATGTTGAGGCCAGGCAGAATTCAAATGAGGAAAGAATTGTTGTAGAGTTTTAGAAATACGTGAACATAGGGGGCTGTCTCAAAAGCAACCTAATGGCATCATTCCGTACTTGATACGGAATCTTTGTAATATGAAAATCAGGCCCTTATGGATTCCTGCTTTCGCAGGAATGATATGGAATCTGACTTTTGAGACAGCCCCCTATACTTTTGGAGTTAGGTTACCCGCTGTTAGGTGGCCTCCGATTGAGTGCAGGAAAGGGCTTTTAGGTTCCAATTATAAACTTATCCCAATCCAAAAGTTGGGGCACGAATCTGCAGTAGCCATATTGTTGGTAAACGGTTTGATGTAAACAAGAGAAAGTTATGAGATCACTTTAAGCTCCAAATTCCAATATTCAAATAACAAATTGTTTGGAAACCGGAATTTGAAAATTGAGATTTATTTGGGATTTATTATTTATTATTTTTTACGGTTTCCCGCTCTCCTGCCCTTTTCCACCTTTTATGGCTCCACAACCAATACTCGGGTTGTTCCCTGATAATCCTCTCGAGGCACCGGACATATTTTTCAGTAAGCTCTCCTTCTTTTGTACTGGCGGGATCCTTTTCAAGCACCTCAAATTCCATTTCAAAGTAACCGCGTTTTACTTTAATGAAATGCGCATAGATCACCGGATAATTATATTTCCTTGCAAACAATTCTGCTCCCATAAACCAGGGAGTTTCCTGGTTAAGGAAGGAGATCCAGTATATATTCTTATGTGATGAGGGATTTTGATCCAGTCCGAAAACAGTGGCAGTAAACTGATTCCTGTACTGAACCATATACCGCTTGACAAGATTCATCGGGACCAGAACCGCACCAAATTTTGACCTGGAATTAACCGTCTTTTTATTAAAAAACTTGTTACTAAACGGACTGTAAATGCCAAGGGTTGTGTGTTTGATATCAAAACAAAATGAGGTGCCTGCCATTTCCCAATTGTTATAATGAGAGCCAACTACAATGACATTCTTACCTTGTTCATAAAACAGGTTCATTAATTCAGGGTTACGTTTCACAAAGCGTTTTCTGAGTTGCTTTTCTGAGATACTAAAGAGTTTAAAACTTTCGAGGGAAATATCACTCAGATGCTTGTAAAACTTTTTTTCAATTGATTTGATCTCTGCTAAACTCTTCTCGGGGAATGACTTTGCCAAATTCCCCCTGACCACTTTCTTACGTAACCCCATGACATAATAAATGATGTAATAGAGTATATCAGAAAAAGCGTATAAAACCGGGAAGGGCAGCAACGAAACAGGCTTAATGAATAGATAATATACGATCGCACTCATTGATATTTAACCACAAAAATTGAGAAGGATTATTTGTCTTCTGTTTTCGAATGTTTTCAAGTCTTTTTCTTTGTCTCAATGACAAAAACAGTCCGGAACCTGATTCACACATGATGCTACCAGAGGCCCGGGCCAAAATAAAGTATCTTCGATTACTGGCTCAACTATTTCATTGGCTGAACCGGGTATTTTCTCATAATAGCCTGAATAGTACGCGGTATGCTTTTCCCCCGTGCGTTAGGATTTTCATTCACAGTACCGGATCCAACACTGGTCCAGATTAATTGCTCCGTTTTTGGGTCAAAAACACTAACCACAAGTGTCCCAACGGTATAATCATAATCGCGGTAGGTGGTGGTACTCATGCCACCTCCCCAGCCCCAGCCAGGTCCATAACCATGATAGCCACCATAGCCATAGCCACCATACATGCCGCCATGCATTCCGCCAACACCCGTTGTGGTTGCCGTGGTTTGTGTTTTTTGATCGGTTACAATATAAAGTGCCACGATGACATCACCGCCACTTTCAACGTAACTCATGCCACGTTTTTTAAATTCTTCTCCAAAGGCAGATTCAATGCGTTCTTTATCAAACCGGTTCAGGATCTTGTCACTATCTTCAGCCCAGCCATAATATTCAAAAGTTTTGATCTGGTTGAAATTCACAGATTTATCATAATCAGCGGTGACTTTAAGAGTTGAACACCCACTCATAAACATAAGAAGGGCAATTGCCGTATAAAATACTACTTGTCTTTTCATTGTTTTAAGTTTATATAAATTTAAAAATCATAATGGTAACAGCCAGTTATGGTAATATGTTTCAAAATTAGCTTTTTTTACATTAATAAACTAAACTCCAAATTAAAATGAGCTCCGGTTTTTGCGAAGCACCCTGTAAAAAACCACTCCGTTTAAAAAGTATATCCAATGGATGTATCCAATCCCCAGTCGGATTTTGAAGCGCCAGTAGTGGCCGGACGATTATCAAACTTATGATAGAAGCCAGCGGAAATGAAAAAATCTTTAAATACCTCGATGGAAGCATTAAAATTAATGTCTGTACGTATCCTTCCCCAATCGGTCAGACCAGGGTATATGGACACCTCCGTAGTAATGTTTGTTTTAGGGTCCTGGTAACTGAATAACTTATGTTGCAATTGCATTTTTCCTTCAATATTATTTACCGTGAGATTACTGGCAGACCATTCACGGGTAGCCTGAACACCACCCAGTATCAGGAAGCTATTTCTATTGGTGTGTAAAAGCTGATTGGCCACATCGACTCCCATCAGGATCCTTAGATCCAAACCTAACTCGGTATTTTGTTCGGCACTGGCTGTAGCCCCAAAAAACCATTTCCCGGAAAAGATCTTATAAAAGGAAAAAATTGAATTCTGGTTCAGGCTTAATGCACCACCCTCAGTATTAGAACGGTCAGACCGGATGGAAAAAATAGAGATGTATTTTCTGTCTCTATAGGTAACGTCGCCACTAAAATTAAACCTTAACAATGAGTTCGCTTTTTGAATCCCAAATCCAAAATTTATCTTTCCATCGAAACGGGTCCAGAACAAACCCTTGATCCTTGCAATTTCCACAATATCAATCCTGTTAACATCATTAAAGATTGTATTTGGTATCATCTGCATAACCAACCGCATTTTCCCTGCCTGTGAGGTGGTATCAAATCCGGCAAAATAGATCATTCCATTGGACATAATGATTTCAAATGTTTTAGTAGAACGCAGAGACTTAACCTTCCTCCAGTCAATGTTCAGTGTTCCCATATCGTCGGTGTTGTAAATCAAAACACCAAAATGTAATCTTTTGATCTCACCGGTAATTTGATCACCAATACTTAAAATAAGGGTGTCGTTCTTCTGTGCAGCACCATTCCCTGACAGGATAAAAATTAAGAACAGCGATAATATATATTTATTAGAAAACATGACTGCTTTGACGAACTTATTTAATCCAAAACCTGTTAAATTCTGAAGGTGTTTTTACGGTCCTGGGAACAGTTCCTCCAATGTTCCGTTTATCTACAGGTAAAAGGACGATTTAAGGGAGTACCATTTCATTAAAAGAAAAATAATAAAGTACTAAAATAAATGAATCAATAGAAATGACAAAACTCCAGGATCAAAGAAACTTTCTATGAATGTAGTATCCGGGAAAAGGTTATGCCACTCCGGAAGAATTACATTTGGATTAAATACTCTGCGTTTTATGATGCAGCCATCAAGCCTGCTTGAAGCAGGCTGAGTTATCGTCATTATGTTTTACTTCTCATATCACCAGGATGAATCCTGGTGTAACGGTGCCTCAATAACACCCACCCGCAGGGGCTGTCTCAAAAGTCAGATTCCATATCAAGTACGGAATGATGCCATTAGGTTGCTTTTGAGACAGTCCCTTCCACCAACTACCTGAAAATAAAACCTTCTTTCAAAGGGTCATCCGGATCAAACCAGAGTTCATTCTTCCCCGTATACCAGGCCTGTCCTGTCACCTCCGGGATCACTGCCTGCCGCGAACCAAACGCCATTTCTTCAACGATCTGCACATCCATTGTGGTACCCAGTATGCTTTCAATACGAATCTTCATTTTCATTTCCAATTCACCCTTAAAATAATGCATAGCAGCTCTGGCACTGATACCAGTTCCGGTGGCCGACCGGTCCACTTCCCCATTTGCAAATACACATACATTACGGCTATGATTTTTATAATCATAGGGATCTGTCACAAAGATAGTCCCATATAAAAAGCTTAATTCCGGTTCTTTTGGATGACGGATATTAAAATTATCGCTCACAGCATTTTTTATTCTTTTGCCATAATCAATAATTTTTGAGTAATCAGAAGCATCCAGGTTGAGCCCAACTTCTTTTGCATTCACAAATGCGTAGAATGCACCTCCGAACGCCACATCAAAAGATACCCGCCCAAGACCGGAAACGTGTACGGATTCATCACCGATATATAAAAATGAAGGGACATTTCTGAATGAAACATCTACGACTCTCCCTTCTTTCAGCCTGGCACTGGAAACAACTCTTCCTGATGGGGTATCGAATAAAATATTTTTTGTTTTATTCTTAATTATGCCAGTTTCCACTACCACTTTAGTAAGTGCAATAATAGCATGGCCACACATGCTGCTATAACCCTCATTATGCAGAAAGAACACACCAAAATCCCCATCCTCAGTCACCGGGTCAGTCAGAACAGCCCCATACATATCAGCATGGCCACGTGGTTCCCACAGGGTTCCTGTGCGCAGGAAATCAAAATGTTCTTTAAAATACCTGCTTTTTTCAAGTATGGTAGCTCCTTTGATATCCGGCATGCCCTCCAAAAACACTCTTAAAGGTTCACCTCCTGTATGCATTTCCAATGCTTTAACACACTTCCAGTGCTCGGGTGGCTGCCATTTAATTTTTAAAACCATGGTATAATAAATTAAAGAATTATTAAAATGCAAGTCTAAAGGCAGGTATGGCTTCCTGTGGTCCTACCGATAAAAATGGGAACTATCCGTCCGACCGGCCCAAGCGGGCGGACGGTTGGCAGCCGGGCGCCAAAATCACATCACTTTCCGAAAGCCTGCACCTGTTATTGGGAAAAGGAGGATTTGGTTAGTTACTCTGCAACACCTGCCCGTCCTCCCGGTACAGATCGACAGCTCCGTCAAGAAGGACCGCTATAACCGTGACCTGCTCATCCTGTGCCGCTTCGGGCACCTCAATATATACCAGTCCGGGAACGGCGCTCCAATATTGCTTCATAAGTATCTGCCACCCGAGTTTGGTGCCATTTCCAACCACCCAGATCCTGTTGATCTTATTCTTTATTCCCTTTAACAGGATAGGGCCGTTGGGTTTATAATCCAGAAACAAGTATAATAACTGATGGTCTTTGGATAGTGCTGTGGGTCCATTGAAATGACCTGCCGGGAGGCCCCCCACGGTTCCATAGATGGCTTCTTCGTGTTTTTTTGTCCAGCGGCCCAATTCCTGTAATATCCGGACCTGTTCTTCCGGAATAGAGCCGTCAGCTTTTGGGCCGATATCCAGGAGCAGATTACCACCCATGCCAATAACATCGGCAAAGATCCTGATGACCTGGTTGGCTGTTTTATAATTTGAATCATTGTGCTGGTATCCCCAGGAATCATTCATGGTCATACAAAGTTCCCAATATTTGTCTTCAGGCCTGGTCACCGGAACACCCTGCTCCGGTGTGCTATAATCTCCGTACCCATTGATCCTTGAATTCAGGATCACCTCCGGATTGCATTCCCTGACCCGTTGGCTGAGTTCTTTGGCTTTCCATTGTTTTGCATTATAATCCCAGTCCCCGTCAAACCAGATCATGTCTGGTTTAAATGTACGACACATCTCCAGGAGTTGTTTCCGGTTAAAATCAAGAAAACGGTTCCAGCGGACGGAATCATTTGTATATCTCTTTGCAGTCCTGGTAAAATGAGGGTAATCAGGATGCGACCAGTCCAGCTGGGAAAAGTAGATCCCCACCTTCAGTTTGTTTTTCCTCATTTCTTTTACAAAAGGTGTGACCAGGTCTCTTTTGGCAGGCGTTTTTTTCACAACACTGAGATCACTGACCTTTGTGTCCCATAAAGCTACGCCATCATGGTGTTTGGAGGTAAGAACCGCATACTTTGCCCCACTTGATTTTATAAGTTTAACCCATTCTTCGGGATTATAGTTGGCAGCGGTGAATCCATCCAGTTGTTTCATATAATCATTATATGATATATAATTATTGTAAAAGGACCACGATTCATCTATCCCATTCACCGCATATATACCCCAATGGATAAAGATGCCCAGTCTGGCGTCTGCAAACCACTGCATTCTTTCTGTTTTTTCTTCCGGTGACTCCATAAACTGGCCCACAACCGTCACAACCGGTAAAATGATTATGAACGCACTAATCAAAAACTTTTTCATTAGTTAACAATTTGTATTTATTTGATCCTCAATATATTGATTTTGTCACGAATTTTACGGTCAGGGCAAAATTCCCGCCAAAATCCTATGCCCAGTCTTCCTTCAGATTTTTCTCCAATATAGTTTCTTATTTTTGAAAGAAAGAACGGGGTGAACTATCGCCCCTTTCAGGAGTTATGTCCCAGGCCCTGTATTAGTCCCCATTCTTTCCTGTTGCACGTGTAAACTTAGTTAATTAATTAAGATCTCATTTGTAAATATCCGGGGCGGCTTCAGAAGGCAGCATATACAGCCCCAGTTCACCGATTGTCGGTCTCATACGGGAGGACTCTATGAATATCCTTATCCTTCCGGTGGTCGTTGCAGGAAATCTGAGTAATCTCTTGTACCCAACGGTGGTCCCGGTGGCAATGGTTCTCCACATGGATCCATCCCAGGCATCCAGAGAGAATTTTTCGATACGTTGTCCGGCTCGTATATTTTCCTGGAGCATCAGGACATTAAATGTTTTTTGACCTTCCAATGATAACTCAAGAATACTGGAATCCATTGCAGCTTTTGATGCCCAGCAGGTTTCTATCTGACCATCATAAAGGTCAGAAGAACGCCTTATATTGGTAGTAACATTGGGAAGCACGCTGGCATTTTCAGCAAGGTTCTCATCAAAAGTCCGGTCAAGAATTTTCCTGAAACCCTGTAGCGACTTAATTTCATTTTCATGGATCAACCCACGCCGGTCGGGTGGCAGATTTAATAACAATACGGAGTTTTTCCCAACGGAGTTGAAGTAAATATCGAGCAATTTTTCCGGTGTTTTCACCAGGGTATCCTGACTGCTATGATAGAACCATCCCGGGCGGATGGATACATCCACTTCTGACGGATACCAGACCAGTGCTTTTGCGTTCAATATCCTTTTCCTGCTGCCCAGATCCTGTTCTGTAGGGTCCAATTCCGGCCGGATGGGCACTTCATTCCCGGAGTGTCCGGTAATCACGTCCCAGTCTGTATTGTTGGCAGGAACCACACTCCATTCCGTATCTCTCCCGTAGCCACTTTCGGTTCCAACCCAGCGAACATCCGGGCCCATGATGGCAATAACTGCACCGGGTTGCAATTCCCGGATAAGTTGATAATAGCCATCCCAATCAAATACCTGCTTTTTTCCATTGGGACCCTCCCCGTTGGCCCCGTCAAACCAGACCTCAGCAACCTCTCCGTAATTGGTTAAGAGTTCAGTAAGCTGGTTCATAAAATAATCATTGTAGTCGTCCGTACCATAAGTAGGTTCATGCCGGTCCCAGGGGGACAGATACACACCAAACCTGAGTCCATATTCACGGCAGGCTGCAGCCACTTCACCCACCACATCCCCGTTGCCATCATTCCATGGACTGCTTTTCACGGAATGGTTGGTGAAAGCACTGGGCCAAAGGCAGAAGCCATCGTGATGTTTTGCCGTCACTATCAGAAGTTTTAATCCTGCATCTTTACATACTTTCACCCACTGCCGGGCATCAAGTCCGGTAGGATTAAACCAGGCAGGATCCTCCGTCCCATCTCCCCATTCTTTATCGGTAAATGTATTTATGGTGAAGTGCACAAAAGCCGTCATTTCATATTTCTGCCAGGCAAGTTGCCTTTCCGAAGGTGCCACAGAAGCGGCTTTCCGGATAATCTGGTATTCACTATCCTCAGGATAGACACGGATCAGATTGTTTCCAAGGTTGTCCTCTGTTGGTCGCATACAGCCGGATAATACAGAAAACAGGCTCATTATTATCAACAGTATTTTTTTCATTTTGTATTAGCAATGATGGGATAAAGTTAATGATTAAAGAAAGTTTCATGGTAATTTAATGAATCCTTACTAAGAAAACAGAACTAACAAGCATCAGCCTCAGGGCTCAGCAGAATTCCATGTAGATCGACTCTGTAAGTCGATAAGCGATTTGAAAAATCGCTTTACAGGCACCCGGCTAATGTTTATTCAGGTAACAGTTTGGTAACCAGACTCAGCAATTATAACAATCCGTCAGACAGTTATTCGCTTCCCGTATGAGACAGTTCGCTTTGCTCAAAAAATTCAGTATTTTGTTCCTGAAATTGCACAATTGCACCACAGTCATAAATGAACTACAGGAACCTGCTAATCAGTTGCTCAAAAAGTTCCTGCTTGCCACTGATTTGTTGAGGCTCGTTTGAATCAAGTGCATATTCGCGAAGATCTTCCAGGCTAAGTTCCCCCCTTTCAAATTTCTTTCCCATGTTTGAATCAAATGTGCAGTACCTGTTTTGGCGCCATTTCAGATAATCAGAATCCTGCAGAATTTTATGCGCGACGATCATTGCCTTTGCAAAAACATCCATGGCTGTGATGTGCGAAATAAAAACATCCTCCGGATCGGTTGAATTTCTTCTTGTTTTCGCATCGAAGTTTATGCCACCTGTGGAAAATCCTCCTGCCTGCAGGATCACGAGCATGGCTTCCACCGTTTCATAAAGGCTGGTTACAAACTGGTCGGTATCCCAGCCGTTCTGATAGTCGCCCCTGTTTGCATCAATACTGCCTAATAACCCGGCATCGGATGCAACCTGGAGTTCATGCTGGAAGGTATGACCGGCAAGGGTGGCATGGTTTACCTCAATATTCAGCTTAAAATCCTTATCCAAATCAAAATGCCTCAGGAAACCAATGACCGTCTCACTATCGAAATCATATTGGTGTTTGGTAGGTTCCATTGGTTTGGGCTCAATTAAGAAGGTCCCTTTAAATCCCTGTTTTCTACCATAATCCCGTGCCATTTGCAGGAAACGTGCCAGATGTTCCTTTTCCCGCTTCATATCCGTATTTAACAGAGACATATATCCTTCACGTCCACCCCAGAACACATAGTTCTCTCCACCCAGGGCAATGGTGGCATCAATAGCATTTTTAACCTGTGTGGCAGCCCATGATACCACATTAAAATCGGGATTGGTAGATGCCCCGTTCATATATCTGGGATTCGAAAACACATTCGCTGTACCCCATAAAAGCTGCACTCCGCTGGAATTCTGCTTCTGGCGGGCATAATCCACAATGGCATTCAGCCGTTTTTCCGATTCCGAAATGGAACCGCCTTCCTCCACCAGGTCAAAGTCATGAAAACAATAAAAGGGCGTTCCCAGCTTTGTAAAGAATTCAAATGCTGCATCCATCTTATCCCTGGCACGGGTCATGGGATCAGAACTCCGGTCCCACAGAAAGTTTTTGGTACCAGGTCCAAACGGATCTGCACCGGTTCCACAGAACGTATGCCAGTACGCAATGGCAAATCGCAATTGTTCTTTCAATGTCTTTTCATCTATAATCATAGATTCATCATACCATCTAAACGCAAGAGGATTGTCAGAGTCAGGTCCTTCAAATTGAATTTTCCCAATGCCTTTAAAAAACTCTCTGTTTCCAATTTCAACATTCATTCGAATCATGTATTTAATTTAGGTTTAAGGTCGATTT
>CAYOFK010000121.1:0-5583 GCA_964403185.1 uncultured Rikenellaceae bacterium
CAGTTGGTTAGAATGCCGGCCTGTCACGCCGGAGGTCGCGAGTTCGAGTCTCGTCGTCACCGCAACAACCCAAACACCGGTCTGTAATCAGGCCGGTGTTTTTATTTTTCATGCACATTGAATGTTTACATTCATAAGTGCAATGGGAAATAAAAAGCAATTGCGCAGCAATTGGGGTTTGGGTCGTTGAACCTCCCCAATAGAGTTCGCGAGTTATGCAAAAAGCATAACGAGCAATCTCATCGTCACCGCAAACAAAAAGTACGAATTGCCGGATTTTAAAAAAATTCTTCTAAATTTATCTTTTCGGGAACAATCCCGGTAAAATGATGCACCATACCATGAAACGATTTTTTACATTTCTGTTTGTATTTCTTACCCTGCTCGTTTTCAGAACTGAAACCACGTCCGGCCAGAACCCGGGTCAGCTCGATCTGAAAGACCTGCAGACCTCTATAGATAAGGCCTTCCAGGAATGGGATATTCCCGGGATGGCCATTGCCATTGTAAAGGACGGTGAAGTCGTATTTTCCAAAGGCTACGGCGTGCGGAATGCCCTCACGGGAGGGACGGTAAATACCCATACCCTTTTCGGAATTGCCTCCAATACAAAAGCCATGACTGCAGCTGCACTGGCCATACTGGTGGATGAAGGAATAATTTCCTGGGATGATAAGGTCGAAGATTACATTCCATGGTTTAAATTATATGATCAGTATGTATCGGAGGAAGTCACCATCAGGGACCTGTTGTGCCACCGGGTGGGATTGGCCACCTACAGCGGGGACCTGGTCTGGTACGGCAGCAGCTACAACCGTGAAGAGGTCATCAGAAGGGCCCGGTTCCTCAAACCGGTGTACCCCTTTCGTTCAGGTTATGGCTATTCCAATATCATGTTTCTGACAGCCGGGAAAATTGTAACCGCAGTTACCGGACAGATCTGGGATGATTTTATCAGTGAGCGCATTTTCGATCCCCTTGATATGAAGAATACCTATACATCCATCATTGATATAACAAGGATCAGCAATACTGTAAAGGGACATGTTAAAGTTGAAGACCGGCAGATCCCGGTTGAGTGGGTTAACTGGGACAATATAGCCCCGGCAGGATCTGTAAATTCAAGTGTTCATGATATGGCAAAATGGTTGATCCTGCAACTCAGCCGGGGCAGCTATGAAGGGCAGGAAATTTTTTCCGAAAAGACTTCGCTTGAAATGTGGAGCGTTCAAAATCCCTTTAAGGTGGACGACGCCTCAACAGAAATATGGCCCTCGAAACATTTTAATGGTTATGGCCTGGGATGGAGCCTGTTCGACTATCACGGGCATAAGGTAGTCACTCACGGGGGTGGGCTTGACGGGCAGATATCCCGGGTGGCGCTTGTTCCGGAAGAAAACCTTGGTATGGTCATACTCACGAACAGTATCAACAGCTTTCCCTCTTATCTGATGTATGAGGTCCTGGACCGCTATTTCGGACAACGTAGCAGGGACTGGAGCCAATATGGACTGGAAAAACAGGAAGCATCGGCAAAACGCCGGGAACAAAAAAGGCAGAAATTTCTTGAAAGCAGGGTGCCTGATACCAAACCTTCCCTGCCCCTGGAAGCTTATACAGGACGTTATGGCGGAGATCTGTACGGGGATGCCGAAGTCAGGATCGAAAACGGCAAACTGGTGTTGGATTTCCTGCCTACACCCATCTATGCAGGGGACCTGGAGCATTGGCACTACAATACCTTTACCATTAAATTACGGAATGTCCCCAGCCTTCCCACCGGTACGGTACAATTCATTCTTGATACCTCCGGAAAACCCGTTGAGTTAAAGGTGGACATCCCAAATCCCGATTTTGACTTCACGGAATTGGAATTCCTGAAAAAGGAATAAAGTTCTATCCGGATGGTATCCGGGAATACCCGTCTGCCCGATCTCTGCGTTCAGACGGGATTATTTTGTTATGATGAGGGAAGCACCGAAAACAAAATGTGGTTGTAGGGAAGGCGCTGGTCAGGATTGGTTTTCAGAGTCACAATACCCTTGTTGGCATTATATATCCATTTACCCCAATCCATCACATCCCGTCTAACCTGGGTGGCAATATAAGTTCCCGTTCGCAATTTAGCCACCGGATCATTACCTGCCCGTAAGCTCAGACCGAGTGTAAACTCCTGGATGATCTTGTTCCGGTTCCGGGTCAGAACCAGATTTAATAAACCCTCACCAAGACTGGTCAATACAGCCATCGATTCAGCAGTGGCATTCAATAAATTCAAGCCTTGCCTGACCACATCGTTCTCTAACACCTTTAATGCACTCTCATCCAGGTCGTTACTTACGTTTATGGTCTTCACCTCAAACTCCAGACCGTGTTGCGGTACTTTTACACCCACAAAAATAAAGTTTCCCATATCCCCTGCACCCTCATTTTCCATGGATTTGAACTTCTGCTGGAACTGTATGGATTGGGATTCTGAAACCTTTCCACCAATGGTATGGTTAATATTAAAATGCATCAAAACATTGTGCCGTCCCCATCCCGGGTAGTTCATTGTATACAAACCACCAAGAAGGATGTTCACATTCTTGCCGGCGAGAGACAGATCGGGTTCAATACTTCCGGCAAACGCAATGGTGCCGGAATTGCTTTCATCAGGAATAATATATCCATAGGAATGCTCGGTCCCGCGCCACTGGGCACGTTTCAGCCTGGGACTGTCATCCAGTTCACTGATCTTTTTCCCGCCAAGAGGAGGACTCTCCTGAACCAACCGGGAGATCTCCAGGGCATTTTCAGAATCACCAATCTCATTTAAATAGTCTATGGTTTCTTTTACAGTCAGGTCAGAAAGTCTTGTTTTCATCAGTGGTGAATTATAAGAGTTGAGCATATTAATGTACAAAAAAAAATAAAACGAATGTATAAATTTAATATATTGCCCGGTATATAAGAATCAGATTATGGCATTTCCGGATCCTGACAACAATGCGCCAATCGGATCACCCTGCCCGGTGATTGAAGAGATCTCTCCGGCCGGTGTTGTGAATTACAGCGACCGGTTTAAAGGCAAGTATGCACTGATCCTGTTGTTTATGAGAAGTTGTTCATATTGCCATAAAGCACTGGCCTATATAAAAAAATTTATTGAACCGGAATTCCCCGTTGACAAACTCATGATCGTCGGGGTTGGCCGGGAGCATATGAAGGATGAATTGCTTGATTTTGCCGAGCAGAAAAAAATCAATTTCCCCCTTGTTGAAGATCCCAACCGGGTGATCTATTCCCATTTTGCAGAAAAAACCGTCCCCAGAATTTATCTCATCGGTCCTGATGGGAAGATCCTTTACCACGATAAAGGATACGACCGTATCGCTTTTGAAAAGTTCAGCGAATTTCTGAAAGAAAAACTGGCCTGATACCAGTGGAGGGAATTGTATGCTTATGGTGCCCGTATGTTGGATTAATTGGTACGTGGTCCGGTCTGCCGGCGTCCAGCCGTCCGACCGGTATTTGGAACATTTGCCGGGTGTCTGTAGAGCGATTTTTCAAATCGCTAATCGACTTACACCGTTTTGCTATGCAAAACAATTGCACCGGCAATCTGAGTAACGTCGATCTGCATTTGCTTTTCCCAAGCCTTTATCAATATCCATGGGGTTGTCTAAAAAAATATATTTCATCACAGAGATCACGGGAGGCAGATTTTTTGATACTTCCTCTTACATATTTTATAATTTTACCGGACACCACTGATTTTTTATCTTTAAACAAATTTCAAATTTGATTTATGAAACTCTCAACTTTACGTATTATTCTCATCCATATAAGTCTGGTGGCATTGCTTCCAGCCTGCCAACACCCTGATCCATCATCAACAATGGATGAGAAAGAATATCAGTCTTATATTCAAGACTGGAAAGAATCCCGTTTAACCTATCTCAAAGGTCCCGAGGGCTGGTTAAACCTGGTGGGATTGCACTGGCTGGAAAAAGGCAGCAACACAGTTGGAAGTGATCCTTCCAATGCCATTGTTTTTCCCGGATCTTTTCCACCCCGGCTGGGAACCTTCTACCTTGAAAGAGATTCTGTCACTTTCGTTGCCCGACAAGGTTCAGGAGTGACCCATCTAAGGGAAGAGGTGGTTGAGATCCTTATGATCCCCGATATCACAGGCAAACCCACCACACTTGAATATGGCAGCCATCAATGGTTCATCATAAAAAGAGGAGACCGGCACGGGATCCGGTTGAGAGACCTGGAGCATCCGGCCATCCGGCAATTGGATTCCATGCCCACCTACCCGCCCCAACTCAAATGGAAAGTTGTTGCCAGTCTTGCACCCTTAAAAACACCTTACAAACTAAAAATGGGAAATGTCCTGGGTCAGGTTGAAACCTATTCCATCAAAGGCACATTGACATTTTCCATCAACGGCAAACCTTACGAAATTTACCCCATGGGAGAACCGCCTGACTTATGGTTCATATTTGCAGATGAAACATCTGCTGTCGAAACTTATGGCGGCGGGAGATTTCTTCAAGTTGAAGAAACCGGGCATGAAGGAACATACATTCTCGATTTTAACAAAGCTTACAATCCGCCCTGCGCCTTCACTCCCTTTGCCACATGTCCCCTTCCTCCAAAAGAAAACATTTTGGATATTAAGGTGACCGCCGGTGAGAAATCACCGGGTTTGGATTTGCATTAATGGGATGCAGTTATATAGAATATAATTCAGGACGCATTATTTTCTCATAAGAACTCACTGCAGATCAATCATCCAAACCTACTGTGCTTCGGTAATGCACTTATAAGCGACTTGCAAAGTCGCTCTACAGAACATCATCTGATAGTTTTGAAGCAACAATATAGCATACGGTCTCCCCTGAATCATACCTACAATGCTTCAACAATTTGTTTATAGTGCTCAATAAACTGAGCTTTATTCAGTTTGCCATATCCCCCAATGAGATTCTTCCCGTATTCTCCAAAGAAAAGGGTGCCGTTGTATTTGTCTTCAATCCTGTGGATCCCCGGTCCAAAATTCTCCTTGTCCGTAGCTTTGGAGAACATTTTCTCCAGAACTTCACCAGCTTGATCCTTGTTGCCGGCATCAATGATGAAGAGGGTATACTCCTTTCCGTTCTGGTTGTATTGAGCGGTGTAAACATTGCTCAGAAAGCTGTAACCCAAAAAATTGCGGGCTACAAATCCTTCAGCATTTTCAACCTTCCCACCGGCAGGAAACGCCAGAAGAAACTCCGGGACAGCATTGGAACCTTCAAGAACCGATTCAATTTTTTCCGCAATACGCATCAGTATCTTCCCGCTCTGGTCCGTTTCATTATAGGTAGTCACCTTAACATAATAGGGACCTTTTACAAAATGTACCAGGGATCCTTCACTGTATCCCTGAACTCCAAGTTTTATGAAATGGTAATCTGTTGACCTCTCCAGGGCATAAATACCAAACCCATTGGTAGCATCTTTATGCCTGTAAACCTCGGCTTTATATCTTACATCATCAGCCACATACTCAGCAATATGCACATCCATAAATCCAAATTCAAGATAGGCATC
>CAYOFK010000121.1:5683-10040 GCA_964403185.1 uncultured Rikenellaceae bacterium
ACATCAAGTAAACGGGACACATCTGTAATCCTGTCAGATATTACAAACCCTTTGGTACACTGAACTGTACAACTGTTACAATCATTACAAACATCATGCTTGTATCCCAAAGAAGCAACCAGTTCTTTTGCTTTGCCCAATTCCCGGTAGCCGTAGGTGTACATATATGCCCGCATGTATTCCGGAATGGGCAGTCCTTTCCTGCATTGTTTCAGACATTCACCACAAGCGCTGCAATACAGATCCTGGTTAGCCCGGGCATATGCGATATCCTGCTTTTCAGCTTCGTTTAATTCAAGGTTTGCAGCAACATCAAGGACTTCATCCAATTGATCATAAGTTGTAAACCCCGGAATGCTTGTATGCACATGTTCATTTTGCATAGCCCATTTCAGGGCAGCCCTGGCATTCACGGGTTTTTTCCGCTCCCTGTCGAGGAATCCTCCGGCCATGGTTTTCATTGCAATGACGCCCAGTCCGGCTTCAGAAGCATTTTTAATGGCTGCATTTAATTTATCCGTTTCCTTATAAGTATAATTATACCGTGTCAGTACCACTTCATAGAATTTACTTTCAATGGCCACCTGAATGATTTCAGGTTCATTGCTATGGGTGGTGATCCCCAGAATTTTTGCCCGGCCTGAATCCTTGATCTTTTGCATGGCTTCCAACACGGGGCCATGCAATGCCGCAGCCTTTGATGACACATTATGATGGTACAGAATATCCACATGATCCAGTCCAAGACGCTCCATGCTGATATCAAACTTTTCCATGAAATTTTCCACTGTGGCAGCTTCACCATAGCCTCCCGTACTCCGGTCCTTTCCATCCGGCAGTACTTTGGTTGCCAGGATATAGGAATCTCTGGGATAGTCCTTTAGTACTTCACCCAGCATGACCTCATTCTTTCCCTTCTGGTAAACATGTGCTGTATCCAGATGGACAATGCCCTGGTCAAGAGCCGCCCGTACAAGATTTGGATTTTCAGCACGCATAACTCCCATACTTACAATGGGAAGCTTCAATCCTGTATTGCCAAGCTTCCGGTAAATGAATTTCGATTTTTCTGTGGGCTGTGATCCCGGTGCTGGAATTCCTGCTTTAGAAACGGAAGTTCCAACTACAAGGCCAGAAGCTCCCAGTACCGAGGCTTTAAGGAATTTTCGGCGGTTCACTGATGATGGATGATTTTTCATATTCCAGTACAATTATATATGATCCCAGAAATATTTCCAGTAAAGGCGAAAAGATAAGGAGGATGAAAATAAGAATCAATATAAATTGAAACAGGGGGCCCGAGTGGGTACCATTACGGCAAATCCCTGGCGGGAAAACAGGATTGTTGGACCGGCCCCCCGGAACTATGATTCCCTGGCATCCAGTTTCCGGACCTTCTGGAATTTAGTGGTAGCATCGACCATTTTAGTCCAGCTCACCTGCCTGTTGCTCTCAATAGATTCATAGACAAATCCCGAATCATTTGTCAGGATTCGGCACACGCCCAGTTCATACCGCAAAGCTTCAACCACATCTCCATTGATCAATTCCCTGCCATCAAGGTCCTTCATTTCCAAACGGCCTCTGGCCCCACCGTTCCGTTTTTTAAAAAACTGAAACATCAGATTTCGATTTTGGTTGTATAAAATTATAAAAAAAACAGAAATTGCGGATTTTCCGCCCATTGAACCTCATACAGAATGCCGGAAATTCTCCCTGCCTTTACAGATGAGTTGATTTTATTCCATTTTGCAGGTCATCCTTTTTAAAAGTGCAATGCTTCACGCAGTTTTTTATACCCGGATTTACTTACCGGTACCTGCTGTTTATTCGGGAGGTGGAGACGGTAGGCTTCTTTTTCATATTGTTCCAGCCGGGTGATCCTGTTTACGGACACGATATAAGACCTGTGGATCCTTATAAAATCCAGGGGATTAAGATGTTCTTCGTAGTACTTCATGGTTTTTAGTTTCATGAATCGCTTTTTTTCAGTATGGATCATGACATAGTCATCCTGGGCTTCGAGATATAATATATCTGAAGTTGGGAGAATGTGAATCCGCGTTCCTGATTTCACAACAATGCGAGTGAGTATCTCATTTGGTTTCAGCATTTCCGGTACAGCCGGTCCGGAATTTTCAGATATTTGGTCAACAGCATGGATTATTCTGGTTATGGCTTCTGCAAGGCGGTCCCTCGAAAAAGGTTTCAAAAGATAGTCCATTGCACGAATCTCAAATGCTTTAATAGCATAATCATCAAAAGCAGTAGTAAAAACGATCACCGGCCGATAGTCCAGTAACTCCAGCATTTCAATTCCTGAAATCTTCGGGATCTTAATATCCAGGAAGACGACATCTGGCCGCTCCTTATTGATGGCCTGTATTGCTGAAAAACCATCGGCATAGGTACCTGTTACCTGTATTTCGGAATGGTCTTTTAAATAATCCAGCAGGAGATCCCTGGCGAGTTCTTCATCTTCAACAATAACAGCAGTAATTGGGTTTTTCACAAGGAAGAGTTTACTTTTTATAAAATATCAGTAGTGTCCGGTTGAAATTAATGAGTAAGATGGGGGAGAATCAAAAATAAAGAAATTTCTATATTTCTGATTTTCCCAGAGGTATCCGTAATTGTACTTCAAAGATACGGTCTTTTTGCCTGATATGTACCAGATCAGTCTGGTCATACATTGTTTGTAAACGTTTCTGAACATTTTGAAGTCCCGTTCCGGTGCCCACCATTGTTTCAGAATGGGAAACAAACTCATTGCTTAAACTCAATTCCAGGTACTGACCGGAAACACAACACCTGAATTTAATCTCAATGGGTTCCACACTCTCACTCACACCGTGTTTGATGGCATTCTCGAAAAGTGGCTGCAGGATCATTCCGGGTACCAGTTGGTTCAGACAAGCCTCCTGAAGGTCTTCGATATAATTGATACGGTCTCCAAACCTGATCCTTTCTATTTCCAGGTACAGACGGATATTTCCCAATTCATGCTTCAACTCCCGCAGTGGTTCCTTATCCGATTCCAATGAGTAGCGGAGATAATCCGACAGTTTAATGATCATCTCCTGTGCTTTTTCAGGTTTCGACATGGTTAAAGCGCTGATAGAATTCAAACTGTTAAACAGGAAATGCGGATTCAATTTAAACTTTAACAGGTTCAGTTCGGATTCACGAACCAATGATTCCAGGTTGGCTTCCGCAACCTTCCTTTGCTCAAGTGAGCTGAAATACAGGATCAGGTAATACACCAGTGTAATGATCAGGAATACCAGGACGGCCAGGATCAGCTTTATAACCAGTGATTGCCGCATAAGATCCTGAAAAACCGCATCTTCCGGTAATACCAGCAGCACCAGGTACGTTCCTGCCGCATTCCAGGCCAATACAGTTCCGGCGCCCAATCCAAGAAGATTCAGGATGCCTGAGATGGATTGCTGTTCCGATTGATAAATAAATCTGACAGGATACCACAACCCGATTCCAATCAAAAAATACAGAAAATTGAAGATCAGGCTGCTGATGAGAGCATTGTTGGGTGAAATCTGGTAATATAAGGTTAGTACAAGCACCTGGACTGCCGATACGACAATCCAGGCAAAGCCGTAAAAAAGCGCTGCTTTGTTGTTTTTTAAAAACGGGTGATCCATCTGTTTAATGAATGTAGGTGATTTCGCCTCCACCGAAGATCGCCACACCTTTCACAATCAGCCTTCTGGATGGGTCTTGCACAATGCGGGGATCAATGTTCCGTTTATCTGCAAATCCTCCAAAGATCGGTGTTACTTCCAGATGAATGTCCCAGTCCCTGGGGACAATCAACTTGGATCCGCCAAACAGGGAAATAAAATCGATCATGTTCACGCCTTTTGCCAGTTGTGCCTGCGACAGGTCAATAGTGGACCCTCCAAAGATAGAGGTTATTTTACCTCCTTTAAAGTTTTTTGAAGTGATCACCTTCTGACTTCCGCCAAATATGGCCGTATCATCCAGTATATCGTTGTCTGACAAGACTTCTTCATCTCCGAAAAACCGGGTTCTTCTTCCCCTGAAAAGGAACATGATGCCTGCCAGTATGATTAGTGAAGGCCAAAAGATCTTGTGGAGGTAGTACACGTTATCGAGATAATCCACTGCCAGAAAAAATCCGCCAATTAATAACAAAACAATGCCGGGGCCTTTGTTTTGTTTGGTTGCCAGAAGCAACAAGCCAATGACCATCAATAACATCTGCCACGAAATGACCCACTGGCGTATGACATGAGGTATGATGTGAAAATTACCGGCGATCAGGACGGCGCCTATAAGTATAAGAATGATGCCAAGGACGGCTCTGTTGTTTGAT
>CAYOFK010000122.1:0-9875 GCA_964403185.1 uncultured Rikenellaceae bacterium
AGGACTATTTCATGGATACCTTAAGACTAATTTCGGGATGTTTTCCCGGTGCAATGATTACGTTCAATACATGGAACTTTAGCTCAAAGACCTCCATTTTTTCTAAGGTTTTAACTTCCAACCTGGTAAGATCATGGGATTTAATAGTAAAAACATCAGAATTTCTCTGCAGGGTATAATCACTTATATTTTGTATTACGAAGTCCACATCGCTGTTATTTTCAAATGTAATGGCGGCTACTGTTGAGTTATTTTTATAGGCCGCTGAAACGATCTTTACGGAGGAATGAATCAGGGGAACCACATGTTCTTCCCGGCCAATGAGATTATTATCAAACCATGCGGCAGTTCTCCGGCTTTCCAGGGCTTCCCTGATCCCGGCCGGGGACCGTTCTTTTGCAAATACCAGGGTTACCGGCCTGTGCCCGCCATACATAACGCGGTATTGCCAATCCACCAGGCCGTGAATATCAGAAGTGCCCATAATGGCGAGGTCGTATTCTAATGCTATTTCCAGAGCTTCATCCGAGTAGGTAAGATCATTGACCACTTCAATGCCATCCATCAGCCCTTCCTTTAACAAATATTTGTGGGTTTCGGTTAAGCTTGCGATGCCATCCGGAGACTGGGCGATCCAGTGGGGATGGTTCCAGAAAACAAAAGCATCCTGTTTTTTTGCGGCCCTGAATACTTCAACCGGATCATCAACAAGGAGGGCATTGGCATCCTTCAGAAAAATGGCATTGGCATGTCCCGGGGGCATGGACCGTGTGATTTCGGATCCGTTGATCACAATGAGATCACTGTTTTTTGCTGAAGCCAGGGTAATTTCATAGGGCCGGTTACGGTCGGGGTGGGGAATATCATCTTTATGTGGCTGGTATTCGATATGATCCGTAATGGAGATGGCATCAAGCCCGTCTTTAATGGCTTCCTGAACACGGATATCCGGCCATACACTGCCATCCGAAAAAACCGTATGCTGGTGAAAATCACACTTTAATGTTATAAAACCGGGAATATCCGGGAATTCGATGATGCGGTCCTGAGGTGTGACTTGTCCCGATGCTGCCAGGGTCAATGAAAGGCATATTGCAACTAATAATTTTCTCATGGTGGGTTTATAGAAGATATGAATCTTGATTAAGCCACAATATTATAAATAAAATTTGATATCGGATAAACCTGAGTTTATAATCATCCGGAAAAGAGGACGAATGTTCCGTCCGTAATCGATCCGGAGGAACGATCTGCAGGGCTTTTTCTGTAGATTTCCCAATCTCGCCCTGTCTCAATTGGAGCCCACCTTCGGGGTGGACACCAACTTGATCAAGGTAATGTGTGAATTCTGACCGTACGAGTCAAAATTTTTCTATTTTTGATATTCCCCGGACAACATTCAAATTTAGAATACTATGAAAAAACCACTATTTTACTTTTGCTTATTTAGTGTAGTTTTCTCCTTAAGTGCTCAGGAGAAGAAAACTTCCGACTTCTCCGAAGCTTTCAGGCTGATGGACACCTGGCTGGAAGCACAGGTAGCTTATGATAAGCTTCCCAGCCTGTCTGTTGCGGTTGTGAAAGACCAGGAGATCATCTACAGGAATGCTTTCGGGATGGCAAATATTCACGACAATGTTGCTGCCAAAACAAATACAATATACAGTATTTGCTCCATCTCAAAGCTCTTTACTGCGGTGGCTATCATGAAACTCTGGGATGAAGGAAAGCTGCGTCTGGATGATGAGATACAGGATGTATTGCCATGGTACAATCTGGAACAACAATATAAGGATAGCGGTCCCATCACCATTAGGTCCTTACTTTCACATTCCTCCGGCTTACCAAGGGAATCGGATTTTCCATATTGGACAGGACCCGATTTCCCCTTTCCATCACAGGAAGAAATACAAGAAAAATTGGGGACACAGGAAACTTTATATCCCGCTTCTACTTATTTTCAGTATAGTAACCTGGGACTTACCTTATTAGGGGAAATTATTGAAGAAGTATCCGGTAAAACCTATGAAGACTTTGTTGAGGAAAACATTTTAAAACCGTTACGGCTAAAAGATACCCGGTCAGAACTTCCAGAAAAACTTTGGGGGTCACAAATGGCTGTTGGCTATGGGGCCATTAAGCGTGACGGATCACGGGACCAGGTGCAATTTTTTCAGGCTGATGGAATTAAACCCGCCGCAGGCTTTTCATCAACCGTGGAAGACCTGGCGCTGTTTGCTTCCTGGCAATTCCGGTTACTGGAGAATGGTGGCCGGGAAATCCTTAAGGCGTCAACGTTGAAAGATATGCAGCGGGTGCATTTTACTGATCCCGGTTGGAATACAACCAGGGGGCTGGGTTTTGGAATATACAGGATGGGGGAAAAAACTATTGTCGGGCATGGCGGATCTTGTCCCGGTTACAGAAGTGTTTTGTACTTTGATAATAATGAGAAGATGGCAGTTGTAGTGATGATCAATGCAGGGGGTACTAATCCGGGTCATTATGGAATGGAATTGATGGATATTTTAGCAAAGGCCGGATCCGGAAAAGAGGACGAACTACCTGCAAACCTTAATTTTGAAGATTATACCGGATTATATTCCTCACAACCATGGTGGAGCGAAAAGGTAATTGTTACATGGAAAGGAAAATTAGCCATAATGAGCTTGCCTTCTGAAAATCCCTCAAAAGCCTTGTCATTTCTTAAACACATGGATGAGGATACATTCAGGAGGGTCCGGGATGATGAGACACTGGGAGAGGAGGTGGTGTTTGAACGGGATAAAACAGGAAAGGTGGTACGGTACCGGCAACACAGCAATAATTATTATAAACAACGCAACTGAAACAAACTAAACGGGAAACATGTAAGGACAATTTCAAATGCAGAGCGGAATAGTAAAGGTGCCGGCTAGAAGTAAAAATTATTCTATTTTTGATATTCCCCGGACAATAATGATTGAAAATAAATTATAAACACGTGAAAGAACGATTTTTCCAGTTGCTATTGGTAGTATTATTCATGGGATTTGGCCTGGTTCAATGTAAAAAAAATAAGGGACCAACCATTCGTATTGTAACACTGCAACCTCAGGCGGAAGATGGTAAAGATGCCACTATATTCAGTGCCCGTCCCGATCAAACAGGTGAAAGTCTGATTGTTTTAAGAGCTGATGTTAACGATACGGGCCTGGTAACCACCGTTGAAAGAGGTTTGATTGAGTTTGACCTGTCCTTTATTTCTGACAATGCAGAAATCATGCTGGCTGAATTATCGCTGTATTATTATGATCCGGCCAATGAACCACACCACTCAACCACCGGACCTAATGTGGCCTTTATTCAGAGGATCACTGAATCCTGGAAAGAGAACACAGTTACATGGAACAATCAGCCGGCCAGCACAGCCACAAAACAATTTCTTATTCATGATACAACAGAGCCTTTTGAGGATCTGTTAGATATGGATGTTACAGAATTGATCACGGAGATCCTGGCCAACAGGGATCAAAGCCATGGCATGCTTATCAGGCTTGAGGTTGAAGAAGGTAATAAGGGCCTCTATCTTGCATCCAGTGATCATACAGACGCAAATCTTCACCCCAAACTTGTATTAACAATCAGGGAATAAATCGTATTCGGTATCAATTATAGCTATTATGGAAAGAACTGAAAAAATTGTTGTACTGGACAACCAGGTTCAGGCAAAGCTCATGGAGGAGATCCTGACCGGAATGGACATACCCTTCATTCTCAGAACCTATCATGATTCGGCCTATGATGGCTTATGGCAGACCCAATCGGGCTGGGGACATATTGAATCATTGCCTGAATACAGAGAAAAAATACAGGAAGTTTTCGATGAAGTTCTGGATGACAGTAAGAAATAGTGGTGGAATTTAAATCCGACACTGTTAAGTCTGCATGTTGTAATAACCTTTCAGCGTCCGGAGGTCCCGGAAGTGTTATGATTTCTTTATTTTTTACTCTTCACTTCCCAACCGTAATCCACATATTCCCAATCGAAATCATCTTCGTAAAAGGTTAAGAAAAGAAAACCTTCCTGGGTGCCGTAGTAGGGCCCTCCCCACCAGGAAGCGGATACGGCCCCGCCGGTAATGTACTGAACCCCCCTGGTGTAGATCTCTTCATACAAATGCTGGTGTCCCTGAAGTACCAGTTTAAGGTTGTAATCAGTAAAAAGATTCAATATCTCGCGGAAGTTGGAAAAAGAATCAAAGCCATATTTTTCAGAAATGGCCGGCGTGTAGACAGAAAGCACAGGTACATGTCCCACAAGAACAATGGGTGCAGTAGTCCCGATCTTTTTTAATTCTCCTTTTAACCATTCGTACTGTTGGGGGGCAATGGCATATTTCCCGTCTACAACCTGTACCGTATTTACTACGATAAACTGCCAGCCTTTGTGGGCAAATGTATAATACGAATGTTCAAAATATGATTCAAATAAAGCAGAACCCCGCATAGGGTCGTCAGAATAAGCCCCGCTATAGCGGTCGTGATTACCAATGGTGGGGTAGATTGGAACAGGACTTTCATTTTTTATGTTTAAAAACCGTTGATACAATTCATGCGCTGTTGCTGAGTCATCCTTTAATACATCTATATCCACATTGTCACCCCCGGTAAGAAAAAAGTCTGCATCTTTCTGCCTGGCCGTTTCCAATGCTTTGAGGAATCCGTCAAAACATCCGTTATCGCCTTTATTCAAATGAATATCAGTGAGAAAAGCAACTGAAAAAACATCTTTTTTATTCTGTTTCCCGGCACATCCACCAATAGCAACCGTTATCAGAAGATAGAAAATGAATTGCAGAGAATGATGGGTTTTCATGGAAAAAAATCTTAAGTTCGTTTTGTACGGATTTCTTAAATTCAGAAAACAAATGGCTGACAGGGAAACATAACGAAAGTATACAAAAATCAGATGACATGGCAGCCGGGATCGTAAATATTCCTTTAGGTATAACAAACTGTTATTTGATCCGTGGTAATAATTATATCATGGTTGATACCGGTCCTCCGGGCCGGCAAAGCAGGTTTCTGAAGTTTTTGATAAGAAAAAATATTGATCCTGCCCACGGGAAACCCTTTAGCGCGAAACTTTTAGAAAAAGGGTTTACCAGAAACTAAAACTGAATATCAGAAATAAAACATCCTGGTTTATTCAGGTAAGCGTTTTCTTACAGGTGTTTTTTAAAATCCCTGTATATGAAGGTTCACGTCATTGTTGGGGTTATAATTTTCCAGATCGGTATAGATCACATCTCCATCATCATAGGTCCACCTGTGTTTCCATTGATTGGATCCTGTTTCAATTTTATTTGTAAAAGGATTCACATATTCCTCCTGGCCGGTCAGGGTCAGAAACATATCATTGTGAATCTCCGCATTGGTTTTTTGCCGGTGTTCCACAATGGCTTTATCAATATCCCGGATCTGCTTTAAGATTTCCTGCATGATGTTTGCACGTGTCAGCTGGCCTTTAATCTCACCGGTTAACCATTGCATATTGAATTCAACAGAGTTTTGGATGATGCTGAAAACAGGAGCCCACTTTTCAAATTCGCTGTAAGGTGTTCTGATTAAAAAGGTTTCTTTATTTCCCCAAAGTCCTGCTCCCAGCTGTCGGGTCAATCCTGAAAATGCCTCCTTCCATGTTCCAGTTTTTCGGGACCAGCAATGAAAAAGCCCCCTCTTTGGGTTCATTTTTTCTTTGCAAGATCAGGTTCTGGGACTGAACCGGTAAATGAATTATGGAAAGCAGACCTGTCAGTGCAAGACTTTTAAGGGTGCGGCTTAAAAACATTGCAGATAAATTTAATGAGTTGATTTATTATGAGTAAGAGAAAAAAAAGATTGTATATACTTTTTTGCTTCTTTGATCTCATCATATTCCACAAGGCTGAGATTAGGAGAGCCGGCAATCATGGCTGACAATTTTCTTCCGGATTTTGGACGGTACAGGCATAAAACGGGAATTTTTTTTGCAACTGCCTGACCTATTTCGTAGCCAACTCCGAGGCTTGGAGTACTGACTTCCGCAATCATGACATCGGCATCCAGCAGCCAGTTTATATCCCGTTCATGGATATGGAAATCGCTCATTTCCTTTTCACCTTCAATTTCCAGGCCGGCGTCACCAATATGTTCAGTCAGTACGGTTCCGTATCGTGACAGATTTTCAATGAGGGCCTCATACAATTCCTGGTCATCACGGCCACCCCGGATGGATCCTGCAAAGTAGATATTCATTTGTTTAAAATTACAGTAAGAAATTTGAAATTAAAGACCTTTTGGACAATCATTTGTACTGGGGTGGTCCTGCCAAAGCAAATTTAGTATTGCCGAAGTAAACGCAGTCACTTCCACATCTCCTGAAGGTTCCACCTCACGATCCATTGACCGTCAGTCATCTGAGAAGATTTGGGTCTTCCAAGAAGTTCAACTACTTCATTGTAGGGCATTCCCGGACGAAGTTCGTTGGTTTTCTGAGCAGAATTCAGGGCCATGGACTTGCTGCTTCCAAAACCCTGGATGAGTAATCCGGAACACAATACTGAAATAACAATGAACATGGTTTTTGCATTCATATCAGGCCTGATTAAGTGATGAATTTTGTGAAATTTTGATTAGCAGGTAATGTAAAAATAAATTATTTTTTTTGCAAGGAGAATCCAATCAGCCGGATTCAAAATATTTATAGTTTATTCATAGGGTTTACCAAAGAGTGCCGCAGGATATGCATGCCGGCAGGTGGTTGCGACATTTAATAATGTCTTTCGTTTAACATTCTTCTGTTCCGGCCCGGCAAGGCATTTTGCTTTTCCCTTACATCACGGTCGGACCGGGATCACGGGGTCCGTGATACCCCGGGCGCCCTACCTGCCGGCAGGCAAGATGCCCGGGGCTACTATCTTTCGGGGCTGTCTCAAAAGCAACCTAATAGCATCATTCCGTACTTGATACGGAATCTTTGTAATGTGAAAATCAGGCTCTTATGGATTCCTGCTTTCGCAGGAATGATATGGAATCTGACTTTTGAGACAGCCCCTTGTTCTATTGTCCCGCCTACAGCCTGCAGCCTGGTTTTCCTCGCCCTCAATAGTACCCCCCCAGGCTTCAAGTTGGGGCACGAACCCGCCTTAGGTAAGAGAGCTCACCGGCAGGTAATTATCCGGGTTAAAACCGGCAGGTTCTATTTTCCAAGGGTATCAGGAGCTTCAGTTTTATCCTTTTTTCGAAAAAGAAGTCTGAACGTTTTTTTTATACCGGTGACCCCTTGCTTATCAAGTTCTTTTTTATAGGCCTCCCTTTTTGCCCGGCGTTCGGCTTTCTGTTTCAGGCGTAAAGAATCACGCAAGGGATTTTGGCTGAATAAGCGTTCAAAGAAATTGAATTCCGGATTTTCCAGCACATAATCCGGACATTCCAATTGTTTGGCCAGATGAATTGGAAGTAGTTCAAAAGAGCCTGAAATGTAACCTGACCGAAAAGGATCCTGTTCAACATATTTAAAAAACCGTCCGGCAATAGGCAGGGCTGTATGTGCTCCCTGTCCAAGATTTGTGGTCCGGAAATGGATGGTGGGATATTCCGCCCCCACCCAGGCCCCTGCCACCAAAGCGGGGGTAAAACCGATAAACCAGCCATCGCCATTATTCTGGGTGGTTCCGGTTTTTCCTGCAATGGCACCATTGATATGGAATGTTGTACGCAGGGATTTAGCCGTTCCGCTGTCCACAACATTTCTTAAAAGTTCTATCATCAACATGTTGGTTTCCTTGTCAAGGGAAGTTAAAACCGGGGCAGATGGTTCTCTTTTATAAAGGATATTGCCCTTGTGATCTTCGATGCGTTCCAGTCCCCACGGTTCGGTATAAGAGCCTTTTCCGGGGAAGGTGGAATAAGCAGCAACCATCTCTAACAGAGATAATTCTGCAGTTCCCAGTGCAATGGATGGCAGGGCAGGGATGTTTTCGTCAAGTCCCATGCTCCGGGTTAATTCAAGTACGGCTTCCGGCCCGATACGCATGATCAGTTCGGCAGAAATGGTATTGACACTGTGTGTCAGTCCTCCTTTTATAGAATAATACCCTTCATGATTGCCATCTGAGTTAGCGGGAGACCATCCGTCATATTCCTCGTAAATACGTTGTTCATTGGAAATAAATTCACAGGGCTTCATGCCATTTTTCAGGGCTGCGGCATATACAAAGGGTTTGAATGTGCTTCCTACCTGCCGTTTTGAGATGACATGATCATACTGGTAGTATTCATGATTGATGCCGCCGATCCATACCAGGATCTTGCCTGTTTTTGGTTCCAAGGCCAGAAAGCCCATGTGCAATGTACGTAATGATTGCCTTATGGAATCGACCGGAGACAGGCTGCGGGGACCAGATTCCCCTGGCAGGAACATATTCTCAGGTTGATGCAGCGCTTCGAAGATCTGATTTTCCTTCATTCCCGGTTCTTTCAAACTCTTGTATCGTTTGCTTTGTTTAATAATCTCAACAAGGAAGTCGGGATTATTTTCCCAGGGTTCTTTTCCCGCCCAGTGTTGATCAAATTCATCTTGCAGCAGGGCCATTTGCCGGATACCCGACCGCTCTGCATGTTCCTGTAATCTTGAGTCAATAGTGGTATATATCCTTAGGCCATCGGTATAGAGGTTTATCGAATCCTGATATTGCAGCCGCAAAACTTCCAGAGCCTGATATTCAATCCGGTCCCTGAAATAGGGGGCTATGCCCGTGTTTTTATCAATGCGGCGGTACTGCAGATCAAGTGGAGAGGTTACCCATTCAAGGGTTTCTGTTTCATCCAGGTAACCCTGTTCCTGCATGCGTTTCAATACGACATTGCGACGTTGTATTGATCTCTCTGGATGCAGCCGGGGATTGTAGGCCGTATTAGCCGCAAGCATGCCCACCAATGTTGCTGCCTCGTTAGGTTTCAGAGAGGCAGAGTTTTTACCGAAAAACCGTTGTGACGCTGTTTCCACACCAAACAAATTTTCTCCAAATGGAACGGTATTCAAATACAAATTCAGTATTTGTTCTTTTGTATAGACCTGTTCCAGTCTCATGGCAATGAATGCTTCTTTTGTTTTGTTTATAATGAGGTTCACCCAGCCCCGGCCTTCCCTTGGGTACAGATTGCGGGCCAATTGCTGACTGATGGTACTGCCCCCTCCCTGCGAACGCTTTCCCAGAAGCATGGATTTCAGGATCACACGCCCCAAGCTTCGGTAATCAACGCCTTCGTGTTCAAAATACCGTTTGTCTTCGGTAGCAATCAGTGCGTTGAGCACGTGGGGAGAAATGTCCTTATTGTTAATTGTGAGCCGGTTTTCGATGAAATACCGGCCCATCAGTTTTCCATCGGATGAAAAAACTTCCGTGGCAGTGTTGTTTTCAATAGAACGCAGTGTTTCCTGGCCGGGTAAAGGGCCAAAAGCTCCCTTCCAGACAGAGAACAGAAATGCGGAAAGCAGCATCACGCAAGCCAAAATCAGACTCGTGATCCACCTGATCCACCCGGCCCGGGAGCCGGTGATCTTTTTTGTCGTCTTTTTACGCCTGATTTTCTTTTTCACTGCCGCCATAGAAAGGATATCAGAAGGTAAAATTATAACTTTTTAACACCTGTATTATTGTTTTATTAGCAGTTCAGGGGAATCCCTTCGGGCTCCCCCTGAACGGACGACGGCTAAGCGCATCGGTATCGTGCCCGAAGGCACTCCCCCGAACAATGGCTGAAACGCCATTGAAACGGCGCTTAGCCGTCGTCCGAAAATACCTTTTGAGACGGCCCCTTTTTTAATAATGGCAGAAATCTCAAAACTT
>CAYOFK010000123.1:0-9797 GCA_964403185.1 uncultured Rikenellaceae bacterium
GATGTAGTGTTCGTCTATGGAAGCTTTTTCATATACGGGTGCCTGCTCAGAAATAATGTCGGTGACTGTATTTGAATAATTGCTGTATAATTCCATGTCACCCCTGATCACAATAGCCTCCGGACACAGGTTTCGGGCCATTTTCATGGGCATGGCAGAATGCACCCCGAACAGACGGGTCTCATAACTGCAACTGGCAACCACACCACGGTCGGAAGTGCCTCCAATAATAATGGGTTTGCTATTCAGCCGGCTGTCCTGCAGGCGTTCAACAGATACAAAAAAAGCATCCAGATCAAGATGTACTATATGCCTTCCTTCTTCATGCATCCCTGAAAATATTACACTCCGTATTCGGCCACTTTTAAACCTTCAGAATTTTAAAACAGAAACAAAAAGTTGCGTTTCTAAAAAGAATTTGCTAGCTTTGATTAAAATCTAATCATATTTACGATTATAATATAGTCATTTTTTTCAAGAAAATATCTTTTTGACTTTTTTATTCATCGATTAAATAAGATTTGAAAATGTACTTTACAAGCAATATCAAATTCCTCAGGAAGCGCAAAGGCCGTACGCAGGACGATGCAGCATTTTCCATGGGCATAAAAAGATCAACCCTCAGCGGGTACGAAAACGGGGTGGCAGAACCGGGCATGAATACCCTGCTTGCTTTTTCAAAATATTACAGGATTGCAATCGATACATTGATCACCGTCAACCTGGCGGCTTTGTCAGAGAGCCACCTGCTGCAATTGGAACAGGGTTCAGATGTGTTCATCAGGGGAAGCCAGCTACGGGTCCTGGCAACCACTGTAGATCATTCAAATACAGAAAACATTGAACTGGTAAATGAAAAGGCAAAAGCCGGATATATGAATGGCTATGCCGATCAGGAGTTTATCCGGGAACTGCCTGTATTCAGATTGCCCTTTCTCTCCGGAGACAAAAAGTACAGAACCTTCCGGTTGAATGGCGATTCTATGCTTCCCATTCCTGATGGTTCATGGGTTACAGGAGAATATATTCAGGACTGGAATACCATCTCAGACGGACAGGCTTGCTTGGTTCTCACACTTGATGAAGGCATTGTGTTTAAGATCATTGAAAATCATATCAAGTCTGACAAAACACTGACATTATATTCCCTGAATCCCATTTATGAACCCTATACTATTCCCGTTCAGGAGATCAAAGAGATATGGAAGTTTGTACACTTTATCAGCTCTGAAATTCCAGAGCCTTCATTACCTGAAGACCATCTTCTGTCTATGGTTACCAGACTTAAAAAGGACGTGGACGGGATCAATACCCGGATGACAGAGCTTGAAGTAAGGAGTTGAATCGCATATTGTTTGCCGGGTTTAAACTTAAAACTATTACTTGTTCCCTGTAACCGATCCTGCGTCACATCAGTACCGGAGTGTTTCGGAGTTCCGCAAGAATGTCCGGGACCTTTATGGTATTGCGCTTTTCAAATTCTTCATTTTTACTTATATTTCAAATTCATAGGTATGGCCCTGGCCCGGTTTTGATTCCATTGATCTCAGAAACCCGTTCAGGCCGGCACTGAACCTGAAGACAAAAAAAATTTAAACCGATGAAAAGTAAACTCAAATTCCTGTTTGTAGCAATTGAGACACCTGAATTCCGGGACCTTATATCCTTTTTGAAGTCAAAGGGCCTGGATTTTACATTTGAATCTGTTGACCGCAAGCCACTGCTGAAAAAATCCTTTAATCAACAGCCCTGGGATGTTTTGCTCATCGATGATTCGGTGCCTGCTCTCAGGATTGAGGATGCTTTAAAAATGGCAGCTTCAGCGATTCCTGCCATACCAAGGATTGTTCTGTTGGAAGAGCTTACCGAAGAGATCGCGGTTAAATGTATGAATAACGGAGCATCCGACCTCGTAAGGAAATCCAACCATACCCGCCTGATCCCTTCCATACATAATGCCTTATACCAGACTGCTGAAAAGTCACTTATGGTTAAGGGGCAATTGTTTGAGAAATATGACTATATCTTCAATTCATCGAAGTCCTTCTTATCCCTGGTTGACAGAAAATATACCTATCAGGCCATAAATAACGCATTAAGAAATGCACACAATCTGGAAAAAAATAAAATCCTTGGTAAGAATCTTGCTTCCATCTGGGGCCGGAAGAAGTTTACAGAATTTATTAAACCAAACCTTGATAAATGTTTTAATGGAGAAGAAATCCATTATAAGGCCTGGTTTGAAACTCCAACCATAGGACTGAGATATTATGAAGTTAGCTTCTCACCTTATAAAGAACAAGATGATGAGGTCAGTCACGTTATCGTTGAAACCAAAGATATTACCAAGGAAAAAGAACTGGAAGAAAAGATCGTCCAGACTGAGACCGAAGTAATATCTATTATTGAAAACACAAATGACTACTTCTGGTCGGTTGATAAGGATTATAATGTCTTATATACAAACAAACTCTTTCAAACAGCGTTCAATGCTTTTTATCATACCTGGATTGTGCCCGGCAGCAATATTATCAGCCTGCTTCCGGATAACGAGAAGCCGCTGTGGAAAAAATGGTACAATAGAGGCTTTAAGGGTGAGCACTTTACTTTTGAGCAGTCTTACCTGTTAGAAGGTAAGATGGTATATTATGAGGTAACCATCAACCCAATCCTGAATAAGAATAAGGAAATTACGGGACTTTCATGTATGTCCGTCGATGTGACGGAGCGCAAGATGAATGAAAACAGGATCAGGGTTCAATCAGAAGACCTCGGACTTTTGAATATATTAAACAATGCAGTGAATGAGGGCATGGATATGGTTAAGATCATGACCGTTCTGGCCCGGGAGACAAAACGAATGTTTGGTGGTATGGGTGCGGGGATCTACCTGATCTCCGCAGAAAGCAAGAAGTTGCATCCCGTGACTATGCCATTGGGTCCTAAGATGAAATCCGAACTTGAGAAGTTGTCAGGGATCAGGTTAAATAAACTTTCCATAAATATTGAAGGCAACGGGCATTATGCAAATACGCTCAAAGGAGGCATTCCTGTTCTTTCTGATACTCCCTCGAAAATTCAATCTGTTTGTGAAGACTTTATAAAACCTGAATTTCAACGAAAAAATATCGTTTCATTAGGGATGAAGATACTGAACCTGAAATCCATTCTGTCCATCCCTTTGATTTCTGAGGGCACACCGCTTGGAGTCATGGACATGTCTACTTCCACATTCTTCACTGAATATGAGATAGAAAGGTTGACTCAAATTGCCCGGCAGATTACATCTATTTTGAAAAGGAAACTCACTGAGGCTTCAATTCTGGAAAGTGAGCTTCGTTTCAGGCACCTTTTCGAATCGGCAAATGATGCCATATTTATCCTTCAGGACAATCTTTTTGTTGAATGCAATGAAAAAACCCTTGAGTTATTCAGGTGCGAAAAAAAAGATATCCTTGGAAAAAGTCCCATAGAATTATCCCCGGAATTTCAACCCAATGGTGAGAAGTCAGTACCCCTGGCCCGGAAAAAGCTTGCTCTGGCAGCAAAAGGACACCCGGTCCGGTTCGATTGGGTACATTCCAGGCCTGATAAATCAACCTTTTATTCTGATGTAAGCCTGAATCAGTTATTGACCGGAAATGAGGCTTACATACAGGCCATTGTCAGAGACATCACTATCAGAAAAGAATCGGAATCCCTGCTGAAAGAAAGTGAGGAACGGTTCAGGGCAATTTTTGAAGATGCCGCCGATCCCATCTTCCTGGCAGATCCGGAATCAGGATACATACTGGATGCCAATTCAGCTGCGTGTTCCCTGATTCAGAAACCAAAAGAAGAGATCATTGGCAACCACCAGTCCATGCTTTATCCTCCGGAACAATCCGGCACAGTCGGTCACGACTTTAAAACCAGGAAATCCGGTCCGGGTACTCAGGCAGTAGAGGTCGTCTATTTACTCAGAACTGATGGAAAGCGGATACCGGTGGAGATCCACAGCCGGCTGATACATATCAGTGGCAAGAAAGTTGTCCAGGGCGCTTTCAGGGATATCTCAGAACGGTTTGAAGCTCAGAAAGAACTCATGCAAAAGGAAAAATCACTCAGGGAAACCCAAAGGATTGCTCGTTTGGGAAGCTGGCGGATAAGTCTGAAAACGCGAAAAGTCCAATGGTCAGATGAAACTTTTAGCATCCTTGGATATGATGCTTCAAAAACAAAACCTGCCTATGAGAATTGGAAAGCAAGAGTACACCCGGAAGACTGGCCTGAAGTAAGCGATCTCTTCGACAATGCCCTCATGAATAAAACGGATTACGAAAGTGAATTCAGAATAATCAGGCCTGATGGCCAAATCCGGAACCTGTATTCTAAAGCTGAAATGACCTACGATACAAATAAGGATAGTTATGAATTGATCGGCTTTATTCATGACCTGACCGAGATCAGACAGGTGGAAATGGCCCTCAGAGAAAGTGAAGAGAAATTCAGAACCCTGTTTTATGAAGGTTATTTCCCAATGGTTCTTGGAAACCCTCAGAAGCCTAATTCCAAGCAACCAAATAAGGCTTTTCTGAATTTAATGGGGTATACTGAAGCAGAACTGCAGAATATATCTTTAATTGAGCTTACACATCCTGCCGACAGGGAACTGACTTTAAAAGTATTCGATGATCTGGTTAATGGACGTGTGGAAACCGTCCAGATTGAGAAGCGCTATATAAAAAAGGATGGAGGAATAATTTGGGGTCAGACAGGCGCCGGTGTGATCAAAGATGAGAGTGGTACAGTCAGGAACATCATAGTCATGATCATTGATATTACCCGGGAAAAACTTGCAGAGCAACAAATAAAAGAACGTACCATCGATTTGACCCTGATCAACGACTTAAACCTGCAGGCCAATGCAAATAAGTCTCTGGAACGCATCCTGATATTTTTTTCCGGCCAGATATGGAGCCTGTTCAGGAAAGCCTCATTCAGATTAATGATTTGGGAGGAAGATAAAAACCTGTTTTCATTTCACCATATTAAACCGCCTGAACAAGTCAGGGATGAGATTTCCAGCATCCTTGGACGCATCCTCTCCGGGCATGTCTTCAAACCAGCTAAAAATTCATCTTTTTGGAAGAGGTTTATTAAAAAAGAACCCTGGCTCATTACCCACCCTGAAGAAATTCAATCTCACTTATCTCAAATTATGGACAAGGCTGATAACCCGGGAGCCACTCTGGAAGTGATGGAAATAGTTGAAATTCGCTCTCTACTTAGCTTCCCTCTGGTTATCGGAAATGAGATCCTTGGGAATGCATTGTTAGTGTGCCCGGAGCAACTCGATGATAAAATTGTGTCCCGCCTGTCAAACATTATGGAACAATTCACAGGTATACTAAAGAGAAAGCTGGTTGAAGAGGAAGAAACAAAATTGTACACGGTTATTGAACAGATCAAAGAAACAGTGGTCATTACAGATACGGAAGGGATCATACAATATGTTAATCCCGGTTTTGAGGCCAGTTCAGGATATTCCAGACAATCAGCAGTTGGCCTGACTCCCGCCATATTAAAGAGTGGAAAACACGATGCCCGGTTTTATAAAGATCTCTGGGATATCATACTTTCCGGAAAAAGCTGGAGTGGTAAAATAATAAATAAGCATAAAAACGGTCATTTATATGAAGAGGAAGTGACGATTTCACCGGTGAAAGACGAGAATGGAAGGATTCTGAATTTTGTGGCAGTGAAACGTGATATTACCAAGGAAAAGATACTGGAAGCCCAACTGCAACAAGCCCAGAAACTGGAAACCATAGGTACCCTGGCCGGAGGCATCGCTCATGATTTTAATAACATATTGGGCACACTTTTGGGATATAATGAAATGGTTTTGGATGAAGTGCCCACCGGTTCCAATGCAAAAGACTATTCAATGCAGATGAAAAAGGCATTGAACAGAGCCAAAACTCTGGTGAACCAGATTCTGACTTTCAGCAGGAAAAAAGATCCTGAGAAAAAGATTGTCAGTATCGCAGAACTGTTGACGGAGTCCCTGTCAATGTTTAAGTCGGTCTTACCTGAGCATATAACTATTAAAACAGAGATCTGTGAGGATTGCCAGCCTATTCATGCCGATCCTGCCCAAATGCAACAGGTGTTTATGAACCTTCTTACAAATGCCGGTCAGGCACTGAAGGTGCCGGGTGGCACTATTGATGTTGTCCTTGAACCTCTGAAAAACAATAAGGAGTTAAAAAGTCTTCATCCTGTTCTGAAATCTGAAAGATTGATGAAATTTACAGTATCTGATGACGGACCCGGCATGGACGAGAAGATCCTTAACCGGATATTTGAACCCTTCTTTACAACCAAACCGGTTGGTGAAGGTACAGGTCTTGGACTGTCGGTGGTTCATGGAATTATAACAAACCACAATGCTGCCATTGAGGTGGAAAGCACCCCCGGAGAAAGGACCAGGTTTTCAGTTTATCTTCAGGTATCGGAATCGCACCGGTGACAGGCAGAAGATCAAAACTGATGTTTTATTTTCTTTTGCATAAGCATGTTTACATGCCTGGCAATGCTTAAACATGCTGTGAGTCCCGGAGATTCAATGCCTAACAGATTAATGAATCCCGGGCAGCCCGCCATGGTCTCTTCGCTAATGATAAAATCACGAACCGGGTCTCCTGGCTTTTGAAGCTTTGGGCGGATACCAGCCTGATCCGGGGCAAGATCATCAATCTCAAGAAATGGTAAATAGGGGCGAACCGCGTTAAAAAAATCTGACTTGTGCCCGGGATCTATGCTGTAATCAATAGTTCCATCCGGAAGATAAATGGCATTTGGACCCAGTTTTACCCGGCCGGAAAGATCCATAGTTGTATGAATTCCGAGCCCCACTGCATGCTCTTCAGGAATGGGGTAAACCAGGTGCGAAAGCAATTTATGCTTCCCGTTCATTAAGCTGAAATATTCACCCTTCCAAAAATGAGTTTTGTAAGCCCGGTTGCTTATACCAATCATGTGCGACAGCTTTTCAGCATGTAAGCCTGCACAATTAATGACCCACCTGGAGGTAAATTGAAATGATCGTTGATCATTCTCTCTGATGGTTATTCTGTATCCATTGTTGATTTTTACAACAGCGGTGACCTCAGACCCATAAACCATTTCTACACCTCCGTTAACGGCTTTGGTTTCCAGGCTCTTCATCAATTGAAACGAGTCAACAAGTCCGGTTGATGGAAAATACACCGCTTTGTTAGCATTGATATGTGGTTCCAGTACCTGTATATCTGGTTTTCCTATGATGCTGTGGTCGGTGACCCCATTAACTTTTGCTGACTGAAAAATCTCCTTAAGAATACGGTCTTCTTTTGTGTTCAGAGAAATAATAAGCTTGCCGCAGCGTTTGTGCGGAATATGGTTTTCAACACAATATTTATAAAGCAATGCTTTGCCTTCAATACAGAGTTGTGCCTTCAGGCTGGCTTTGGGATAATACACCCCTGAATGAATGATCTCACTGTTCCGGCTGCTGGTTTCCTGTCCGAATCCGGGATGCTGTTCAATCACGAACACATCCGTGAAATATTTTTTCAATTCCACAGAGATGGCCAGTCCAATTACGCCGGCACCAATTATTGTAATGTTTGCATCCAGGGCCCCAAAGCTTGTTTTTTCATGTACACACATTCACAAAAATAGGACATTTTAACCACTCCTGGAGGAATAGAACCCTGATAAATTTGATGGTCTGGAATATTTTTTCTTAAATTAGAGGGAAAGAAAATCCCCGCCATGAAAAAAGTTCACGAGCTCGATAAAATTGCCATCAATGTTAAATCCCGCAAATTATTATTAAAACTCTTAAAAGATAACCCCAGACTTGACGAAATCATGCGGAATTCCAGAAATGAAACTGAAGCGCTGATAGGAGTGAAGGACTGGGTTATGGAGGAGTTAAAGAAATCACCTGATGCCTATAGGTTTTACACCCGGAAATCAAACAGCAGGGAGAACTTTGAATCACTTCAGTGGAAAGATTATGCAAGCATCAGAATTCTTGACTACATCGATCATGCAGGTATTGAATGCGAAGATCTGAACCTCAGGGGAGAAACAGCCGTCAGCAATCCTGTGAAGTTGGTATGGCTGGCTGCCAATCACGGTACAGGTGGTGCCAAACCGGGGTTCTTTATGGATATGATCCACCTTTTCAGACAATTCTCAGAAACTGATGATCGCGATCTTCCCGATCGCAAAACTGTTGAAAACTGGATGAGCAGGTATCCTTCGGGACTGGATCCGAGAATCGTTGAATTGCGCCGGGAGAATAAGGATCGGATTTTAAAACTGATCGTATCCAAGGTTTCATCCGGTGAGATTAAAGATAGCAGATATTATTTCGGTGAGGAATTGTCGGAAAAGGAAAAAATGCAAAAGGCCGGGGATTGGTGGAATGAAAGCCTTTTCCATCTCAGATTCGCTGCCCGGGCACCGGAGACTCTGAATGAGATGCTGGGCTTTTCGCTCGATCCTGACACCATGAAAATTCTTTATGAAGCCAAAGAAGCAGGCATTCCGTTTTTTGTTAATCCATATTATGTTTCCCTCCTCCATGTCCGGGTGCCATATTTTGCTGTCGGCGCAGACCTTGCAATCCGTGATTATGTCATCTACAGCAAAAAACTGGTTGAAGAATTTGGTCATATTGTAGCCTGGGAAAAAGAAGATATTATTGAGCCAGGCAAACCAAATGCTGCAGGATGGTTGCTGCCTTCTCTAAATAATGTTCACAGGAGGTATCCCGAAGTGGCTATTCTGATCCCGGATACCATCGGACGTGCCTGTGGCGGATTGTGTGTTTCTTGCCAAAGAATGTACGATTTTCAACGTGGCCATTTGAATTTTGATTTGGAAAAACTCAAACCGAAAGAAAAATGGCCCGATAAATTGAAAAGATTACTTGATTATTTTAAAGAAGATACACAATTACGAGACATTCTTATTACCGGTGGTGATGCATTAATGAGTTCGGATAAATCATTGAAATACCTGCTCGATGAAGTGTATGCGATGGCCCAGGCTAAGAAAGATAAAAACCAGGGATTGCCTGAGGGCGAAAAGCATGCAGAAATTATTCGCATAAGACTCGGAACCCGGTTGCCGGTATACCTGCCTCAGAGAATCACACCCGAACTCACTGAAATACTCAAAGAATTCAAAGCAAAAGCCTCAACCATTGGGATTAAGGAATTCATCATTCAAACACACTTTGAATCCCCTATGGAAATTACACCGGAATCAAAGGAGGCCATCAATAGCCTTCTGTCAGCCGGCTGGACCCTTACCAATCAACACGTTCTGACTACCGCCAGCTCACGCAGGGGACACACAGCCAAACTTCGAAAAGCATTAAACGATGTTGGAGTGCTGACTTATTATACTTTTACGGTCAAGGGCTATATGGAAAATAACCATAATTTTGCCACCAATGCCAGAGCGGTTCAGGAACAAATAGAAGAAAAAACCATTGGACTGATCGATGAAACGTATTATGAACAGATCAGGGAGTTCCCGGAAGAAGCTGAGATGATGGTTGAAAATATTGAAGCCCTGCGGAAATATTCAAATCTGCCTTTCCTGGCAACTGACCGGAATGTTCTAAACCTCCCCGGTGTTGGTAAAAGCCTCACATATAGGGTTATAGGCATCACAAGATACGGTCGCAGAATCCTGGAATTTGACCATGATAATACAAGGTCGCACAGTCCCATCATTCAGAAAATGGGAAA
>CAYOFK010000124.1:0-9543 GCA_964403185.1 uncultured Rikenellaceae bacterium
GCAGTTCGCATAGCCATTTGGGGTGAAAGTTTACAAATTATTAGAAAACACTGGTTGATTGGCGTCGGAACGGGCGATATTAAGGATGTTTTTTATAAAGAAGCCAATTCAAAGAGATTCAATTTTGCCAGACAGCAACAATATAATATTCATAATCAATTCCTGGAAACCTGGCTTGAAAATGGGATCATAGGATTGTTGCTGTTGTTAGCCATTATCTTTTATCCTTTTTTCTCAAGAAAGGTTTGCAACAGGCAATTGCTGATCTACCTGAGCGTTATCATCTTTATCAATTTCTTCTTTGAATCCATGCTCAACCGGATCAATGGAGTGGCCTTTTTTGTCTTTTTCTACAGTTTGCTCTCGTTGGTTCCGCCGGAAGCAAAGAAAGAAATTGAAATTTACCCATTATGAAAAATATTAAGTCCCGGACAATCACATTCGTAATTTGCATGGTTTGCATTCTGACTTTTATGAAATGCAATCCAACCAAAGAAGAGGCTGAGAAACCCAATATTCTTTTAATCTACACCGATGATCAGCGGTATAATACTATCAATGCTCTTGGAAATAATGAGGTTCAAACACCCGCTATGGACCGGCTTTCTGAAATGGGCTTATCCTTCACCAATGCCCATATTATGGGTGGCACCAGCGGGGCCGTATGCATGCCCAGCCGGGCCATGCTCATGACCGGAAAGTCTTTATTCAGGCTCGAAATGAAAGGGGCCGTCATACCCGATGATCATGTGATGATGCCTGAATTGTTTCAAAAGAAGGGCTATTACACATATGGTATCGGAAAATGGCACAATGGCAAGAAAGCCTATGCCCGTGCCTTTCAGGACGGCGGAAAGATCTTTTTCGGAGGAATGAGCGATCATGACAAAGTTCCGGTGTTTGACTTTGATACCTCCGGGAAATACCTTGAAGAAAACAAATACATTGCCGGGGGCTTTTCAAGCGAGCTGTTTGTGGATGAAGCCATAGGATTTCTGGAATCCTATGATAACAATAGACCCTTCTTTTTATATGTGGCCTTTACAGCGCCACACGATCCGCGTATGGCACCACGGGAATATGAAGACCTCTATCCCAGGGATCAAATAAAACTGCCGGAAAATTTCCTGCCTGAACATCCTTTTAATAATGGTGAAATGAAAGTCCGGGATGAAAAGCTGGCTCCCTGGCCCCGGACTCCTGAGATCGTAAAAGATCATATCGGCGCCTATTATGCCATGATCACCCATCTGGATGTGCAGATCGGACGTCTTTTGGATGCCCTGGAGGAACAGGGATGCAACAACAATACCATAATCATAATGGCCGGAGACAATGGACTGGCTGTGGGGCAGCATGGATTGATGGGGAAACAAAACATCTACGAACACAGCATCCGGGTGCCATTCATGATATCGGGCCCTGGCATACCAGAAAATAAACGGTCAGAGGCCCTGGTATACATCAATGATATTTTTCCCACTCTATGCGATCTTACCGGCATTGATCAACCGGAAAACATTTACGGCCAGTCGTTGATCCCCTTGATTAAGAACCCCGATGCTTCATTCAGGGAGGAAATATTTTATGCATACCGGAATTTCCAGAGGGGTGTCCGCACTGAAAATGGCTGGAAACTGATTAAGTATAATGTGAATAATAAAGATACCCTCCAGTTATTTAACCTTAACGAAGATCCGTGGGAGACCAATAACCTTGGGCCTGATCCGGCCTGTGCTGAAAAAATTAAAGAATTAACATCCCTGTTGAAGCAGGAAATGAAGCAATCGGGAGATCCTATGGACCTGGACCGGGAAAACTGGGGTAAGGAAAAAGTATTTATTCCCGATATTAAAGTATCTCACCTGGCGGTTGGAAAAAGCGTGAAACTTAACACTGAATTCAGTTCAAAATATACCGCTGGCGGGAATCAGGGACTCACAGACGGCAAACATGGCACACTGGAAGTCCAGCATGATGCCTGGCAGGGCTATGAAGGCAATAATCTGGATGCGATTGTAGATCTTGGAGGGTCCACAACCATCCGCCTTATATCGGCCCGCTTCCTGCAAGCGGCAGGTTCCTGGGTGTTCCTGCCTTTGAAGGTGGAGTATCTGGTTTCGGACGACGGGAAAAACTGGCAGACACTTACTACCATACCTTATGAAAAGTTACAAAAGACCGACAAGCCAGGCATTCATGATTTTGATTATAAGTTTGAAAAACATAATGTGCGGTTTGTGAGGGTGAAAGCCGAAAATATGGGTGTGTGCCCCGACTGGCATGCCGGCGCCGGAGGCAAAGCATGGATCTTTGTGGATGAGGTGGTGGTAAAATAATTGCACCTTTTGAACGGGGTGGGTGGATTTGACAGATCCTGAACCAAGTTCAGGATGACTCGGGGAGGTTTTTAGTTTACATCCTAAATTGACAAATAGCCTTGTGAAAAAGGGATATGTTTATATCATCAGTAATAAAAACAGAACCACCTTTTATACTGGAGTGACGAGTACGCTTAAAGAACGAATTGAAAAACATAGAAAAGGGATTAAATCTATTTTCCCGGCTAAGTATAATTTAAGAGACCTCGTGTATTTTGAGGAATTAGAAAGTATGATGGGTGCCATAAACCGGGAGAAACAATTAAAGCGTTGGCATAGGGATTGGAAAATCAATTTAATTAAAAGCCTGAATCCGGAAATGAAAGACCTTTTTCCGGAGTTGTAATCATTTATAAAGTACTTTGAATGATGCTAAAATACCAGACTGTCATTCTGAATTCATTTCAGAATCTGCTACCTTTAAGTAAATCTTGAAATTATGTCATTCTGAATTCATTTATTCCCTTCGGTCATGAGATCGCTGCGCTAAGTTCAGAATCTGCTACCTTACACACAAATTTATAAATAACACATAACATGAAATTCGGAAGTACCATAACTTGTTTACTGGCCTCCCTGCTTCTTATAAACGCTTGTAATACCCAACAGGAACAAAAACGCCCCAACATCCTGTTCATTATGGCCGACGACCATGCTGTTCAGGCAGTGAGCGCCCTGGATGGATCGCTCAACCAAACCCCAAACATCGACCGCATAGCTGATGAAGGCATGATCTTTCTGAACAGCTTCTGCACCAATTCTATATGTGCCCCTGTACGGGCAGTGAACCTGACAGGAAAATATAATCACCTGAATGGACAGATCAATAACAATATCCGCTTTGACGGATCACAAATGACCTATCCCAAACTTCTCCAAAAGGAAGGCTACCAGACAGCCATGATCGGCAAGTGGCACCTGCAAAGCGATCCCGAGGGATTTGATTACTGGAATGTCTTACCAGGTCAGGGTGAATATTACAATCCCGATTTCATAGAGATGGGAAAACGGACCCGTGTTGAAGGCTATGTGACCGATCTGATCACGGATTTCAGCATTGAATGGCTGAAGAACCGGGATCCGGAAAAACCGTTCTGCCTGCTTCTCCACCACAAGGCTCCTCACAGAAACTGGATGCCGGGCCCCGGCCATCTCACTATGTATGACGATACCACCATCAAAGTGCCGGACAATTACTTCGATGATTATGACACCCGGAGCGCTGCAGCCAGGGAACAGGAAATGACCGTATATAAGCACATGCAACCGGTTTATGATCTGAAAGTTTCTGAGGGCTCAGAAATCAGACACCGGTCGTTCAGCAGGATGAATGAACAGCAGAAAGCCGCTTGGTATGCAGCATATAATCCGAAAAATAAGGCATTCCTTGAAGCCGGACTCGAAGGCCGGGAGCTGGCTGAATGGAAGTTGCAGCGCTATCTGAAGGATTACCTGAGATGCATTGCTTCAGTGGATGATAACATCGGAAGGGTTTTGGATTACCTCGATGAAACCGGTCTGGCAGAAAACACCATCGTGATCTATACTTCCGACCAGGGCTTCTACCTTGGAGAACATGGTTGGTTCGATAAACGATTCATGTATGAAGAATCCCTGAGAATGCCATTGCTGATCCGGTTTCCCAAAGAGATCAGGGCCGGGACAAAATCCGACAAGATGGTTCTGAACCTTGATTTTGCAGAAACCCTGCTCGATCTGGGTGGTGTAACTATACCTGAAGAGATGCAGGGAGAATCATTCAGGGAACTATTTGCAAATCCCGATACTGAAGACTGGCGGGATGCCATTTATTACCATTACTATGAATATCCGGGCGTTCATGCCGTAAAAAGGCACTATGGGATCAGAACCCGGCGCTACAAACTGATGCATTTCTACTATGATATTGATGCCTGGGAACTCTATGACCTGGCAAAGGATCCTGAGGAGATGAACAACCTCTATGGAAATCCTGAGTATGAGGGTATCATAGCTGAGCTTAAGGAAAGGCTGGAAAAACTGCAGGAGCAATACCGGGAGGACCCTGAGGATTTTTTAAAGCCAACAGGGACGAAAACATCAAATCACCTTGGGGTTCATAAGGCTGTTACTCTTAATATTCAGGCCTCAGGACGTTACAATAAGGGAAACCCGGATCTGTTAACCGATGGTGAGTTGTTTACTCTTGATCCCTACTGGACGTCCATGGTGGTGGGGTGGCTTGGGTTCGAGGGAACAGATATGGAAGCCGTTATCGACCTGGAAAAACCCACCCCTGTTTCTGAAGTAACCGTCCGGTTTTTGCAACGCCAGGGGAGCTGGGTGTTTTTTCCTGAAAAAGTAGAGGTTTTTGTTTCTGATGATGGTGTTGACTTTGACAAACTGGGGGAAACAGAAAACCGGCAACCGGGGAAATCTTCCGAGGCTTCTATTCAGGCTTTTACGGTGGCCTCGAAAGTCAATGCCCGGTATGTTAAAGTGATAGCCACAAATATTAAGAAATGCCCCGACTGGCATGCCGGAGCCGGCGGTAAAGCCTGGATATTTGTGGATGAGGTGGTGGTGAGGTAGGAGCTCAGTTGTTGTGGGATGGTGGGCTTTGGCAGATCCTGAACCAAGTTCAGGATGACAGTCAATGGTTTTGGCTCAATTGATAACGAGTCATCCTGAACTTGGTTCAGGATCTCCTTAATTGAATACGAATCTATAATTAAATCAATCATGTCTAAACACAGCATCCATATAATAATCCTTATGCTGGCCTTAATTGCTTATGGTTGCCAAAACCAGCATACATCTGACCAACCCAACATCATCATCATTCTGACGGATGATCTGGGCTATGGGGACCTGGGCTGCTACGGAAATCCAACCATTAACACACCGAATCTGGATCGCATGGCGCAGGAAGGCCTGAAATTCACACAGTTCTACACGGGAGCCCCGGTATGTACCCCCACCAGGGCCGCACTCATGACCGGATGCTACCCGAAAAGGGTGGGGCTGCATAAAGGTGTTTTGTTCCCTCATACTAATCATGGCATCAATGCCGATGAAGTGCTATTGTCAGAACTTCTAAAGGACCATGGATATAAAACGGCCATTCTGGGTAAATGGCACCTGGGGCATCAATATGAATTTTTACCATTACAGCACGGATTCGACGAGTATTATGGTATCCCCTTCAGTAACGACATGAGCAAAAAGGAGCAGATCATCATGGGCCGTTCTGACTATCCCTGGTACCTCCCCCTTATGGAAGGGAATGATACCCTTGAATTGGATCCTGATCAGACTAAATTTACCGGAAATATTACCCTCAAAGCAATTGACTTTATTAAACGAAATGCCACCAACAGATTCTTCCTGTATATACCCCATCCCATGCCTCATATCCCGGTTTATGCCTCAGAGAACTTTCAGGGAACCAGCAAGCGCGGTCCGTATGGCGATACCGTGGAAGAGATTGACTGGAGTGTGGGGGAGATCCTGAAAGTTCTGAAAGAAAATGGCATTGCTGAAAATACCCTGGTTATTTTTACATCGGATAACGGACCCTGGCTGTCCTTTAAAACCCATGGCGGGTCTGCAGGTCCGTTGAGAGGCGGAAAACAGACAACCTGGGAGGGAGGGATGCGTGTCCCAGCCCTGGCATGGTGGCCCGGGCATATTGAAGCAAACAGGGTTTCCGGTGAAGTGGCAACCATCATGGACCTGTATCCAACCATCGCCGCCATTTTAAACATCTCATTAGCAGGGATGAAAAAAATTGACGGAATGGATATTTCGGATCATTTGCAGAAAAATGAAACCATCCCTGAACGGCCGGTGTATTATTACCACCAGAGAGGACCCCTTCAGGCGATGCGCAAGGGCCCATGGAAAGTGTCAAGACGTGGTGAGGCCACAGCCTTGTATAATGTTGAAGAAGATATTTCAGAAAAATATGATCTTTCTTCAGAATATCCGGAATTGTTGGATGAACTTATGCTTGAAATGGTCCGCTTTGACAGCCTTATGGAAATTGAAAAACGCCCGGCCACTTATTTAACCGACCGACATGATGAGAAGGATTAAATTTTTATTAACAGCGTCTTTATTCCTGTGTGCTCTAACAAATAAGCCGTGCAGGGGCAGCCAGACACAAGAACCACCTGGCCAAAAGCCCCATTTGATCCTGATAATGACCGATCAGCATAGGGGCGACTGTATTGGATATGAGACCAATGAGTACATTAAGACCCCAAACCTGGATGCGCTGGCGACAGAAGGGGTATTGTTTAAAAACGGGTATTCCTCTGTACCCAGTTGCACACCTGCGAGGGCCGGTTTGCTTACCGGGCAATCACCCTGGCACCACGGCATGTTGGGCTACGGAAGGGTAGCTGAATCCTATAAATATGAACTTCCCCGGATGGTCCGCAATGCCGGCTACTTTACCATGGGCATTGGAAAAATGCACTGGTATCCGCAACGAAACCGGCATGGCTTTCATGTAACCCTGCTGGATGAAAGTGGGCGGGCAGGATCTCCGGGTTTTGTAAGTGATTACAGGCAATGGTTTTACCAACAGGCACCCGGTTTAAACCCTGACTCCACGGGCATCGGATGGAATGAGCACCGGGCCGGCGTGTACGCCCTTTCGGAAGAGCTTCATCCTACTGCCTGGACCGGGCAAACCGCTGTGGAGGTCATTGAAAATTACAAGGACCCGAGACCCTTATTGCTCAAAATATCTTTTGCCAGGCCTCATAGTCCCTACGATCCCCCCGGGAGATTCCTGGATATGTATGAAGGTGCGGAGATCCCGCAAGCTTTTACCGGGGACTGGTGCAGGGAATTTAAAGATTATCCGGATACTAAAAGCGCGGCCTTTGGTTTTTTTGGAATGGAACATGCTGTGAATTCAAGGAGGCATTATTATGCCAACATCACTTTTATCGATGAGCAAATAGGACATATCATTGCTGCTCTGAAGAAAAAAGAAATGTATGAGAACAGCCTGATCATCTTTACTTCAGATCACGGCGACATGTTGGGCGATCACCACCACTGGAGAAAAACATATGCCTACCAGGGCTCTGCCCACGTTCCATTCATTATGAAGTGGCCGCGGAATTATAACTCCACGATAGAAAGGGGGAGCATTCTTGACCAGCCTGTTGAGTTGAGAGACATTCTACCCACATTCCTGGATGCCATCGGGCAGCCCGTTCCTGAAGATATGGATGGGGCCTCTCTTTTAACCCTGGTCAGTGAGAAAAAACCAACCTGGCGGGAGTACATTGATATGGAACACAATTCCACGTACCGGCGCGAAAATTACTGGGCCGCTTTAACAGACGGACATCAGAAATACATCTGGTTTTTTCTGACAGGCCGGGAACAACTATTTGATCTTGATCAGGATCCGGGCGAACTACATGATCTGACCAGTGACCGGAACTTCCTGGAGGACCTGAAAAAGTGGCGTCAACGAATGGTGGATCATCTTTCTGAACGAGGTGAAGGATTTGTAAAAAGCGGACAACTGGTTATTCGCAAGGAACCTATGTTATACAGTCCCAATTATCCCGGAACCGGAAAAACAAAATAATATAACAATCATGCATCTATTTTCAATTAAAAACAGGACATATGGTATTTAATGAAGAAACCTCAAAGGACAGCTTATTCAACTCGATGGTGATTTAACCCGGATAAAAAAAACCTGCGAGATTTTCAAAACCTCGCAGGTCTGGCCCAATAAATTTTCATTCTCAAGTAATATTTTCAAAGCTCAGGTGTTCATGGGCCATAGCCATGAGTCCTTTTGTATGCACACCGTAGGGACAGGCTTCTTCACAAGGCGCAGGACAATCCTGACAAATTTCGGCTCTGGTCCCGCTGACGGTTGCATATAATTTCATGGCCTCTTTCTCCTGTTGTTTGTTATGGAAATAATACTGGTACCGCATGATGGAATTAACAGGCAATTTTTGAGGACATGCCTTTTCACATGCATTGCATCCCACCCGGCAGTTCAGAAAACCAAAATGTTGTTTATAGTCATTAAGGATGGAGGCTTGTTCAGGCTCAAACCGGGTTCCCGATCGTGCAAGCCACGCATCAACCAAATCAAGATTCTTGAAGTCCAGACAGACAGTATGCGCTCTTGGATCACTAACGATGTAGGTTATCCCTGCAGCAATCAGGTCTTCTTCCGATTCATAACCATACTTGCTGAAGTAATCCCTGCCTTTCTGAATGGCCGGTTCAAATTTATCCCTCCAGGCATCATACCCTGCCAGATCCTTGCCTTCATTTTCCAGCCTTGTTACAACATTATCCAATAGTTGGTATAGCATTACCGGATTTGACTTAATAACAGCAATTCCGATATTTTTTTCTGCACAGGCATCCAGGATCTTTCCTGAAACGTCCTGAGTGAGGTAATTGTGAGTCATCATGAATACATCGAATCTTCCGTCATCAATGGCAGTTGTCATCACTTTCTCAAGGGATTCTTCAGGGTTCTGTAACCAGGCGCTGCCATGACAGGAGATCCCGGTAGATTTGACCCTTCCTTCAGCTTTCAGTTGGTCCATGGCTGCATGCCAGTGTTCATCCTTTAATCTGTTTGAGTTCTCAACACTATGGATCATGCAACAATCAACATAATCCGTACCCAACCGTTCAAGGCTCTTATGCACCCGTTCCAGAACCTCCTCTTTGCTCTCAAAAAAAGTTTCTTTCAAAAGCTTGGTTGCAATAAAGATCTTTTTCCGGTCGAAATCTTTGATGACATTTCCGATAACCCTGTCGGTTTTTCCATTATAATAGCCTTCACCGGTGTCAAGGTAGTTCACCCCTGCCTCAATGAGGGCTTTTAAAACGGCTTCATTCATAGGAGCTCCGGAACCGATATCCGAGACTTTGAATCCGGTTCTCCCCAGGGTTTTGTATGTCTTTATTCTGGTCACATCCTCTGTGATGAGTGGAGTTGCAATGGATTTCCTGCCAAGAGCCTGGCTGCCGGCCAGGGCAAGGGCGGAAGTTTTCAGGAATTTTCGACGGTTTGATTTCATAATAAATAATTTCTGAGTTTTTCGAATTTCAATTTAGGGATTATTCAAAGACGATCTGTAAAATCATATATTATATAGAAAGATTTCAATTAAGG
>CAYOFK010000125.1:0-9477 GCA_964403185.1 uncultured Rikenellaceae bacterium
TTAAATCAGGTGTGATCGATCCTACCAAAGTGGTTCGTATCGCTCTTGAAAATGCTGCATCCATTGCCGGTATGTTCCTGACCACCGAATGTGTGATCGCTGAAGAGGAGGATGAAACACCAATGCCTCCAATGGGAGGTGGCGCCCCGGGAATGGGCGGTATGGGTGGCATGATGTAATCATCAAACATACTTTATATAACACAAACCCTGTCAGAATTCCGGCAGGGTTTTTTTATAGCCGGAATGCCGGGCAGGCCGCTTGTCATGATTACGGGGTCCGATTTCATCAATCCCCCTTTTCAAAAGGGGGCCAGGTTGTGGGCCGTCTGGGTATCACGGGTCCCCGTGATGCCGGTCCGTGAGGGATGTTGGTGCAGGGCACAGGTTCAGATACGGACCGGAACAGTAAGATGCCTGAAAGAATTGAAATTTATTCTTTTATATTTTGCACATTTTTAATTAATTACAAAATCGATCTACATAGGCTTTCCCTCAGCCTTAGCCTGTAATCGGGGGCTGTCTCAAAAGTCAGATTACATATCATTCCTGCGAAAGCAGGAATCCATAAAAGCCTGATTTTCACATTACAAAGATTCCGTATCAAGTACGGAATGATGCCATTATGTTGCTTTTGAGACAGCCCCCGAATCAGCATGATTACGGAAGCCCGGCAGTATGATTTTATTGTCTGGTTGACTGGTTTGTTGAGAAACCCATGATGTTTATAATCTTCATAAAAAGATTGGGGTTCATTCTCAGGATTTGATAGATTTGTAATGGAAATAATTATTAAGAACCAAACTGTATGAAAACTTTCCGGATCATCCTTGTCAGCACTTTTTTTATATCCCACTTTTCCTTGCTGTCAGCAGGCTGGATCATTAAAGAACGCAGTTTTAATTCTGTCGATAAGACCAGGAATAAGTATGTGTATTATATCCAGGACCAGAAACTTAAAATGGTGGAGGATCAACTGATCAGCATATTTGATCTGAGAAAAGAAACTATGACCTTCATTGCACCGGAAAAAAAACTTTATTGGTCGGGAACACCCGGGGAATATAAAACTGAATTCAAGGCGGCAATCAGGGAAGCTTTTATGAAGCAAATGAAAGATGCTCCGGAAGCTGAAAAGGAAATGGTGCAGGCCACCTTTGAATATTATTTGCAATCTATGGATGATACCCTGGAGGTTAATCAGACCCTGCTGGATATGACCATTGTAAACACAGGCCGGAAAGAAAAAATTGCTGGAAAACAATCCCTTATGTATGGCCTCTTTGTAAATGAGATCCTGAAAGAAGAAATTTGGATATCTGAAGAGGTTCCCATTTATCAGGAGTTTGATATGGTACGGTTTAATGCCATGTTGAAGCAGATCGGCAGCGATATGGTTGGAGAGCTCAGCTACCAGGCCAGCAGAAATTTTGCAGAACTTCTTCGGAAAGGCCTGCTTATGAAGACTGTGGATTTTACACAGGAATTCTCCATTACTACAGAAGTGACAAAAGTAAAACAAGCGCGGCTGGAGGCCTCAGCCTTTATGCCGCCTGCAGGTTACCAGGAAACCAGTTTATCGGAACTGGACCTGTTCGGTGAAAATTAACCAGCTATCTCCAGAATGGCCTTTACAAGGTAATCCATATTGTACATTGAGGTATATACATTGGGTGTTACCCGCACACCCTGGATGTTTTCCCAGTTAATGGATACAGTATAGATCTTGTATTTACTGAAAAGGGCCGACTGGATCACTCCGGGCTCTATTCCTTCAATTCCAAAGTTCCCAAGGCAGCAGGAATATTCGGGCTTAAAGGAGGTAAAGAATTTAATTTTCGGATGGTCCATAATGGCTTCCATCCAGTAATTTTTTAAATACCTGAGACGTGCCTCCTTTCGTTCTGCCCCAAGCATGTGATGAAACTCAATAGCCCTGCCAATTGCCATTTCTGCGGGCATGTTCCTTGTTCCGAGGGCTTCAAATTTCCGGATGTTGTCACTCTCGGGGTCACCAGGCGCCAGGCGTGGCCATATCTTTCCGATTTTATCCTTCTTAATATAAAGCATGCCGGTTCCAAATGGCGAGTAAAGCCATTTATGCAGGCTGGTACCGAAATAATCACATTCCAGATCCGGAACATTGAATTTTATCTGGGCAAAACTATGGGCGCCGTCAACCATCACCTCAATGCCATGTTCGTGCGCCGCTCTTGCGATCTTTTTTGCCGGCAGGATCTGCCCCGACCAGTTGATCATATGCATGATCTCAATGATCTTTGTTTTCGAAGTAAATGCATCGGTATAGCATTTTACAATCTCATCATCATCTTCAATGGGTTGGTCCAGGTTGATCCATTTTAAAACAATGCCATCCCTTTTTTCACGCTGCTTCCAGGCATTGATCATATTGGGATAATCCTGCCTGGTAAGTACCACCTCATCCCCTTTTTCAAGATCCAGACCGAAGATCACCGTTTCAAGGGCTTCGGTTGTATTTCTTTGGATGGCAACTTCTTCAGGCGAACAACCAGCCAGATTGGCCAGATCTTTTCTTACATTTTCTCTTCCTGAATCGACAACGCGCCACATGAAATAAGCAGGCCCTTCATTGCTCACCCTGTAATAATGCTGATAAACATCCTGGACTACCTTAGGTTGCGGGGAGACCCCCCCATTATTCATATTGATGATGTTGGGTGAGGAGGTAAAGGATTGTTGCACCCAGAACCAGAAATCTTCATCACCGGCCACCTGACCGGGGGGAAGTGCAGAGATCTTGTTGACTGCATCCTGAAGTCTGCTGGCAGAAGCATCAGCAAACAGGTTGCTCAATGCCAGAGCGCCTGTAGCTGCTGCTGTGTTTTTTAAAAAGTTCCTGCGATTTGTGATCATAATCATAAAATTTAATGAATTGTATTAAGTTTCTTATTCTAATCCTGGCAGGCAGGCATGTTTGTTGATATCCTTCATTTTAAATGGATTGAATTGCCGGGAAATAAATATCTTTACCTGCGATTCTAAATTTACCAATTTCTGGTTTGAAATGGAAAGAATTCGGAACTTCTGCATCATTGCGCATATTGACCACGGTAAGAGTACTCTGGCCGACAGGTTATTGCAATTCACTGACACCCTGGATGCCAGGGAGGTTAAAGATCAGGTTTTAGACAGTATGGATCTGGAAAGGGAGCGGGGAATTACTATAAAAAGCCACGCTATTCAGATGGAATATGAATTTGAAGGCCGGCATTATTTTCTTAACCTCATTGATACGCCCGGGCATGTTGATTTTTCTTATGAAGTTTCCCGGTCCATTGCTGCCTGTGAGGGCGCTCTGCTTATAGTTGATGCCACCCAGGGCATTCAGGCACAAACCATTTCAAATTTGCACCTTGCCATTGGGAACGACCTGGAGATCATCCCGGTGTTGAATAAAATGGACCTTGAAAATGCACAACCTGATGAGGCAAAAGACCAGATCACCGATCTTGTTGGATGCACGGCAGAGGACATCATTGAAGCCAGTGGCAAAACCGGGATGGGTGTGGATCGAATCCTGGAAGAGATCATCCGCAAAGTGCCGCCACCAAAGGGGGATCCCGAAGCCCCGCTACAGGCTCTTATTTTTGATTCTATATATGATTCCTTCAGGGGCATCCATGCCTATTTCAGGATCATTAATGGTACGGTCAGGAAAGGCGATCATGTAAAGTTCGTGGCCACCGGTAAATCATATTATGCAGATGAAATTGGCGTACTTAAACTGAAAACAAGCCCTCGAAATGAACTTTGTGCCGGGAATGTGGGGTATATCATTTCAGGGATTAAAATCTCTTCGGAGGTAAAAGTCGGGGACACCATTACCCATGTTGAGAACCCCTGCCATACAGCAATTGAAGGTTTTGAGGATGTGAAACCAATGGTTTTTGCCGGCATCTATCCGGTAGATGCTGATGATTATGAGGAGCTCCGCGCCTCTATGGAAAAGCTTCAGCTAAATGACGCATCCCTTAGCTATGAACCGGAATCATCCGCAGCCCTTGGATTTGGATTTCGTTGCGGTTTCCTGGGATTGCTGCATATGGAGATCATCCAGGAACGTCTTGAACGTGAATTTGACATGAATGTGATTACCACGGTACCAAACGTCTCCTACAGGGTTTATACTACCAGGGATGCGGTTATTGAAGTCCATAATCCCTCAGGTCTGCCCGATCCTACAGTCGTGGATCATATTGAAGAACCCCTCATAATGGCACAGATCATCTCAAAATCGGAGTACCTGGGCTCCATAATGAATTTATGTATTGACAAAAGAGGCATTCTGAAAAACCAGGTGTATCTGACCAGTGACCGCGTGGAGGTGACCTTTGAAATGCCACTGGCTGAGATCGTATTTGATTTTTATGATAAGCTGAAGAGTATTTCGCGCGGTTATGCATCCTTTGATTATTTCCAGTCGGACTATCAGACGGCCAACCTGGTGCGACTGGATGTTCTTCTTAATGGTGAAATGGTTGATGCACTCTCCACACTGATCCACCGCGACAATGCCTATGATTTTGGACGCAGGATGTGTGTGAAATTAAAAGAACTGATCCCCAGGCAACAGTTTGACATTGCCATTCAGGCGGCCATTGGATCTAAAATCATTGCCCGTGAAACGGTTAAAGCATTGCGGAAAGACGTTACTGCAAAATGTTATGGCGGCGACATTACCAGGAAGAGGAAATTGCTGGAAAAACAAAAAAAAGGGAAAAAACGCATGCGCCAGGTAGGAAATGTTGAAATTCCACAGCAGGCTTTTCTGGCAGTCCTGAAACTGGATTGATTGCTTCTTCCCAAAGAATTCTTTCCATCCCTTCAAATTCTTTTCGAAGAAATATCAGATCAACATTTTCTAACTATATTTAAAGCGTTTTTTTTGTAATAAAAAGCCTGAACAAGATTTACTATACCCCTGGTTCAATTTCACAGAAGTGATAAACATCATTGTTGTATTAAGGCTGCAAACATGGACAAGAAATTCTATCTCGGGCTGGACATTGGTTCTATTTCAATCAATACGGTTCTGCTGGATGCTGAAAAAAAGATCGTTGAAAACCGTTACGATTTTTGTTACGGAAAACCCTTTCATTTACTCAAGAGTATTCTCACGGATATGTATTCCAAATATCCGGAAGATTCAATCCGGGAGATTGCCCTTACCGGAACCGGAGGGGAATTGGCAGAGGACTTAATCGGGGGGCGCTTTGTAAATGAGATCATTGCCCAGTCATCTTCTGTGGCAAAATTATATCCCCGGGTAAAAACAGTGATTGAAATGGGAGGTGAAGATTCCAAACTGATCTTCATGCAGGAAGATCAGAAGGAAAGAGAAAGCCGCCTGTCGGATTTTAGTTTGAATAATTTATGTGCCGCCGGTACCGGATCTTTTCTTGACCAACAGGCCAAAAGAATTGGAGTCTCCATTGAAAAGGAATTTGGAGAACTTGCTCTTAAGTCGAAGGATCCCCCCCGAATAGCGGGCCGCTGCAGTGTTTTTGCCAAATCCGACATGATCCACCTGCAGCAGATTGCCACTCCTGTTCATGATATTGTTGCGGGTTTGTGTTTTGCCGTAGCCCGAAATTTTATAAGCAGCCTTGGAAAAGGAAAACAACTGGAGTTTCCCATTTTGTTTCAAGGAGGAGTGGCAGCCAATGAAGGTGTAGTCAGGGCTTTCAGGGAAATTCTGAAAGCAGGAGAGGGAGACCTGATAATTCCTGAACATCATGCCTCCATGGGGGCTATTGGAGCAATGTTTCACATCCTGGATGAAAAGGATAACGAAGCTAATCCTTATAAGGGTCTGGATGGCCTGAATAAATACCTTACCGGTGATCATTCCAGGGGAAACTGCCAGGATGCCCTGATTGAATCTGCGGCCAGGTATGAGAAAAATGTAACTCCCATTCCTGATGATGTTGACAGACTGGGGGTTTACCTGGGTTTAGATGTTGGGTCTCTCAGCACCAATGTGGTGCTGATTGATAAAGAAAATAACGTGATTGCGCGCAGGTACCTTCCCACGGCCAGTAAACCCCTCGAGGCAATTCAAAGGGGAATGTCCGAAATATATGATGAGGTTGGTGACAGGGTGGAAGTTTTAGCTGCCGGCACTACCGGATCGGGAAGATATCTTACCGGAGACTTTATTGGAGCAGATGCCATACGCAATGAGATCACTGCCCAGGCAACAGCCGCCATTGTTCATGACTCAAGGGTTGATACTATTTTTGAAATCGGGGGCCAGGATTCAAAATACATCAGCATTGACAATGGGGTGGTGGTTGATTTCGAGATGAATAAGGTATGTGCTGCAGGAACCGGTTCCTTTCTTGAAGAGCAGGCTGAAAAACTCGACATCAATATTATTGAAGAATTTGGAAAACTTTCACTGAAAGCCCGTAAACCTGCCAGTCTTGGAAACCGGTGTACTGTTTTTATGGAGTCCGACCTGAATTCGCAACAGCAAAAAGGAGTGGAGAAAGACAACCTGGTCGCAGGTCTTGCATACTCCATCGTACAGAATTATATACAGAAAGTAGTCAGGAAGAAGCGTATTGGAGATCATATCTTCTTTCAGGGGGGCGTGACCAACAATAAGGCTGTAGTGGCTGCTTTTGAACAGGTGACGGGAAAGAAGATCATTGTCCCTCCACATTATGACGTAACGGGTGCTATTGGAGTCGCCATACTTGCAAGAGATTCTATGAGTAATAACCGGAAAACACGGTTCAAGGGCTTTGATATTAGCAATATCCCATTTAGGGTGGATAAGTTTATCTGTAAAGGTTGTTCCAACATGTGTGAAATTCGCAGGGTCCGGATTGAAGGAGAAAAAAAACCATTGTATTATGGGGGAAGGTGTGAAAAGTGGGAGATAGAAGAAAGAAAAGGAAAAGGGGAAGGGATACCCAATTTATTTGAAGAACGACTGAAATATCTGCTGAATGGATTTAAGGAGCAAGCCAGAGATGACCGTATCAGTATTGGCATTCCCAGGGCATTGATGCTGTTTTACCAGCAGTTTCCATTCTGGAGAACCTTCTTCGAAGAATTGGGCTTCCGGGTGGTTTTATCGCCGGAATCAGACAATCAATTGATCAAAAAATCCCTGGGAATGATTGTAGCGGAAACATGTTTCCCGGTAGAATTAATGCACGGTCATATTATGGATCTGCTGGAAAAGGAAACAGACTATATTTTTACCCCATTTATTATTAATTCCAAAGCAGAGGAAGGAAATCCTACGAACAATTACAATTGTCCCTGGGTGCAAACTTTCCCCTTCATGGTGAAGGCCGCCCTGGATGATGAAAAGCTGATTGACAGAATGCTGATCCCGACACTTAATTTCAGACATTTTGGAAGAGTTCTGAATAAGGAACTTTCTGATTTTATGAAGGAAAAGTTCGGAACTTCAAGAAAAAAGGTGATTCAGGCCATTGCAAAAGCAGATAAGGTCCAGACAGATTTCGAAAACACCCTTGCTTTACGGGGGCAGGAAGTGCTGGATGCCCTCCCGGAAGATAAAGAAGCATTGGTCATCATTGGCCGGCCATACAATACGGGCGATCCGGCCCTGAACCTGAGTATGGTGGAAAAACTAATCAATCAGGATGTCCTGCCCATCCCAACCGATTATCTGCCTCTTGGCAGTGAACATATTTTACAGGATTACCCGCAGATGTACTGGCCAAATGGTCAGAAAATACTTGCAGCAGCAAGAATTGTGGCCAAAGATAAAAAGCTGCATGCAGTGTATATGGGGAATTTCAGGTGTGGCCCTGATTCCTTCCTGGCACATTTTGTACATGAGGAAATGCGGGGAAAACCTTACCTCGAGCTGGAGATCGACGAGCACAGTGCCGATGCCGGAATGATCACGAGGTATGAAGCCTTCCTGGATAGTTTAAGGGGATCAAAGCAGGTTGAGAAAAAACAACGGGAATATTTCACCCCCGGTGTTATGGCATCCTCTCCTCTGAAAGGAAGGACACTATATTTTCCATATATGTGTGATGGAGCTTATGCCACTGCAGCAGCCTCCAGGGCCTGTGGAATGGATGCTGAAGTTCTTCCCATGCAGAATGAAGAAGACCTTGAACTGGGAAGAAAGCATACCTCATCAAGAGAATGTTTCCCGATGATCTGCACTACAGGTAATTTTTTAAAAAAGCTTTATGAACCCGGGACAGATCCGAAAAAAGTAAGCTTTTTTATGCCTGATCATAACGGCCCTTGCAGATTCGGACAGTACAATAAATTCCAGAGGATCGTTTTTGATAAGCTTGGATTTAAAGATGCCGAAATTGTTTCACCCAGCAATGATACTGCCTATGAGGATATATCTGGCGGCAAAGGTACCAAGTTCCGTTTTCTTGCGTGGAAAGGTTTCGTGGCAGTGGATATACTTAGAAAACTGAAGCAGGAAAGACGACCCTATGAGCTGGTCAGTGGAGAAACAAACAGGATTTATGATAAAGCACTTCAGAATGTGGTCGGGTCTGTTGAAAACGGAGCAAAAGATCTTGAGGATGTGCTCTATGATGCAGCCATGAAGTTTGATTCTATCGCAATTACGAATGGTGAACGGAAACCAGTGATTGTTATTGTAGGCGAGATATTTATGAGAGATAATCCATTTTGCAGTGCCTTTCTGGTTGATCGTTTGGAGAAATTCGGGGCAGAGACTTTTATAGCTCCCTTCTCGGAGTGGCTTAGCTATTCCACCTATCGCTATACACGCGACAGTTTATGGAAGAGTGATTATAAAGGTGTGTTGAAATCAAAGATCCAGGAGTTTTCACAAAACCTGTCTGCCGGCAGGCTTCATAAAGCAGTACATGGTTTTATTGATGTGGACAGGGATATTCCTGTGCGTAGTATGCTATCAAGTTGTGGCGACTATATACACAAACACTATGACGGAGATCCGGCTTTAAACCTTGGGAGCTCTGTGGAGCTGGTCAAAACAGGCATATCAGGAATTGCGAATATACTTCCTTTTACCTGTATGCCAGGGACGGTTGTGGCCTCGGTTTCCCATAAATTTAAAAGAGACCACAACAATCTGCCTTATGAAAGCATAGCCTATGATGGCCAGGATGATACAGCCATTGAATTGAGACTCCAGGCCTTCATGCATCAGGCAAGGGAATTTGCACGAAGAAATGGTTTTAACAAACCGGAGAACTGGAAGCTTAACCAGGTGACCCAAACACAGGATTGAAAGTAAGCCTGAGGGTTATTCTATCCTGCCGGAGTTCCGCCAACAGCTTTCAGCATATGATCTTAAACCCTTTGCCATGTACGTTGATAATTTCAACCGAGGGATCCTCTTTCAGGTATTTCCGGAGCTTGGTGATGTACACATCCATGCTTCGGGCATTAAAGTAATTATCGTCGTACCAGATGGTCCGCAGGGCAA
>CAYOFK010000126.1:0-9475 GCA_964403185.1 uncultured Rikenellaceae bacterium
ATCAGCATCGGAGATCACTTGCTTAATATGAAGGGATGAATCACGTGACAACTGTATTGCTGTTAATTCAAGATCTTCCAGCATCAGTTTTTTCTGACGATTCAGCCTGTAGGAATGGACCCTTAACTTCTCAATTTCTTTCCGGAAAGCCGCCATTTTTTTTGCATGGTATTCCAGTCTGAGAAATGATTTGTGTTCGCGGTACTTTTTCTGTAAAGTGGAATAGAAGGGCTGAATCTCACCAAGACTGGCCGGTCCCTCCAGTTGAGGAAAATCCAGAGTGTCGAAATCCTTAATAAAACTTCGGAAGGCCTGGAGTGTGAAAAACAGGTTAAAGACATCCTTTTCATCTGCCGGATTTTCAATAATGGCCAGCATCTGTTCACTGTGAACCAGTTCCTGGTCTTTCACATAAAATTCCTGGATCTTCCCACTGGTTTTTGCGACCACTGCGGCAGGAGGGTTTTCTGTGGTAATTACAACCGGTGATGAAATAATGTCGGGGTATTTAAACAGCCAGCTACCAACCAACAGTAAAACAATGATGGTAAAGATCATGGTGATGCCCCATCGAATGATCCAGCGCGGAGGGTGTCCCATGATCTCCTCTACGTCTGAAGTCCGCAATTCAATCTTTTTTTCTTCTGTATTTTCTTTTGATGTATCCAATTTCCCTAAATATTTCAGACGATCCCCGAAACCCGTAACGCTTTCAGCTTCCCAACTCCAGTTGGTTTTTCACAAGGTGGTAATAATGCCCTTTCATTTCTGATAATTCTTTATGAGTGCCTTGTTCAATGATCTTTCCCTCATCCAGTACAACAATCTGATCGGCATGTGTAACGGTGCTGAGGCGGTGAGCCACGATCACGGCGGTTCGGTTTGCCAGGAATGTACTGAGGTGTTCCATGATCACACGTTCGTTCCCGGCATCCAGGGCATTTGTAGCTTCATCAAAAAAGATGAATTCCGGATCTTTGTAAATGGCCCGTGCGATCAGTATCCGCTGCTTCTGTCCCTGGCTCAGTCCGTGGCCTTTGGCTCCGATCTTTGTATTGTATCCAAGAGGCAGGGATTCTATGAACCCCTGAATATTCGCCACCTTTACGGCATGGATCAACCGGTCCTGTTCAACGGATTCGGCACCCATGATGATATTGTTCGCAAGGGTATCGGAAAACAGGTAGCCATCCTGCATGACCACTCCGCATTTTTGACGCCAGACCCTGGTGCTGATATTTCGCAAATAGAATTCGCCCACTTTTATTTCTCCTTTCAGGGGCGGATAAAATCCCAGGAGCAGTTTAATGAGAGTGGTTTTGCCGCTGCCGCTAACTCCCACAATTGCCGTTGTTTTTGATTCGGGAATAACCAGATCGATGGCATCCAGTACCAGTGGCGAATGGGGTCCCTCATATTGGAAAGACACATCTTTTAATGTCAGGCTTTTATCTTCCGGAAGAATGGTGATCCTTTTATCATCCGGGGTTTCTTCATCACTTTTTGTATGAATTTCAGCCATGCGTTCCAGACTGATCTTGGCATCCTGGGTGCGGTGCATGAATCCGATCATCTGGTCAAGCGGACTGTTCAGTTGCCCCAGGATATATTGTACTGCCAACAGCATTCCCAGGGTCATTTGTCCGTTAATTACGGCCGTGGCGGCAAATATGGTAATCAGAATGTTCTTGGTCTCATTTATAAAAGTGGCTCCGGCCCGCTGGTACTGGTTTAGCGCCAGCGATTTCACATTTACCTGGAACAACCTGGCCTGTATGGCCTCCCATTCCCAGCGTTTTTGTTTCTCAATATTGTTTAATTTGATCTCCTGCATTCCCTGGAACAACTGAATGAGGGTGTCCTGGTTGTCAGTAAGTTGTTTAAACCTGCGGCCGTCAAATTCCCGCCTTTTTTTCATAAAGAGGTACACCCATAAGGTGTATATAGCGCTGCCGGCAAGGAATATCCAGAAAATATTCAGGTTATAAATTGCCAGTACAAATCCGAAAATCACCAGGTTAACCAATGAAAACATGATGTTCAGGGTTGAGGAGGTCAGGAAGAGTTCAATACGGCGGTGGTCGCCGATTCTCTGCATGAGATCACCGGTCATCCTGGAATCAAAGAAACTGACGGGCAACCTCATGAGCTTGATGAGGAAATCTGAAATCAGTGAAATGTTAACCCGGGTGCCCAGGTGAAGAAGGATCCAACCCCTTATAAAATCCACAGACATCCGGCTCAGGAACAGAACAAACTGTGCAATGAGTATCAGGTATATGAAACCCAGATCCTGGTTGTTGATGCCGGAATCCACAATTTGCTGGGTAAGAAAAGGGAATATCAACTGTATGATACTTGCCAGGATGAGGCCGATGAGGAGTTGTGTAATGAAACGCCTGTGGTTTTTCAGGTAGGAGAAGAGAAAGGAAAAGTTTCCTTTTTCAACCGGTTCATCTTCCTGCTGGTAAAATTCATGACCGGGTTCAAGAAGCAAACACAGGCCCTGTTTTTCTTCATTTTTTTGGGTGCTTCCCCAGTTTTTTAGAAATTCCTCATTTGAGTATTTTGTTTTTCCAAAAGCAGGATCTGCAACATACACCTGGTTCTTTCTGATCTTGTAAACCACGACAAAGTGGTTTTGTTTCCAGTGTATGATACAGGGGAGAGGTGCTGACCTGCTTAATCTTTCAAAATCAAGCCGGACCCCGACAGTCCGCAGGCCAATGGATTCGGCGGCATCGCTGATTCCCATAAGAGAGACACCCTGTCTGGTAATAAAACTCCTGTCGCGTAGAAACTGAAGGGAGAAGTTCTTGCCGAAATGCCTGGCAATCATGCGCAGGCAACTGGGCCCGCAATCCATCGCATCTAATTGCCTGTAAAAGGGAAAGCTCATTGATGACAGAATGCTGGTTTACACAAATGTACTTTTGTTTGAATTAAAAAACACCATCAAAATGCGTTTTCTGGAATTGATCCCGCATCAACATCCACATAGGGCATACTTTTCCCATATCCCTTGCAGACATTTTGACCAGGATCAGGTCTATTTGATGCGGCAAGTTGTTAAATGGCCAGGTCGTTCCCGGGTACGGGTACTTTGTTTTTTAAAGGCGTGCCGGATTGACTGATGTCGTCACAATCTGTTGCATCCGCCAGTTTGATTGGTATGGAAAATGAAAATACAGATCCGCAATTTTGATTTGGATTAAAACCCAGCCGGCCACCCATTAGCCCAACAAAGCCTTTGGCGATGGACAGTCCCAATCCCAGTCCCCGGTTTTTCTCCGTGGGGGGTCCGAAATGTTTACTGAAGGAATTGAAAATATATTCCCGGTCATCATTACTGATGCCTGACCCCGAATCCTTAACAAAAAAGCCCATGTATCCGCCATCGTCTTTATGGCAGCCGTATTCCACAATCCCTTTGGTAGTGAACTTAACGGCATTGTTGATCAAATGGGAGAGAACCTGCTTAAGACGGTGCCGGTCCATGACCACATTCAGCTGGCTGCTGTTTTCCGGAAGGGCATAGGTGATCTCAACCTTCCTTTTTCCTTTCAGGGCTTTTTCCTTGTTGAATCGTTCATACAATTCCTCAAATAATTCCGGCAACGAAAAGGCCGCCGGCTGAATTTGTATCTGGCCTGACTTCAACATGGCGAGATCAATCAGGTTTTCAATGACAGACAGCAACTCTCCGCTGGCCGTACTGATATAGTTCAGGTATTCATTTTTCTGTTCATTCGTGAGCCGGCTCTCGGCAAGAAGGGTTGAAAAGCCTATAATGGAATTCAGTGGTGTTCTGATCTCATGTGGAATGTGCTTCAGAAACACTGATTTCAAAGCTTCCAACTCTTCTTTCTTTTCATCAAGGGCGCTCTCGAGCTGTTGGATCCTTAGATTCAATTCCTGTACCTGTGAGGGATGTTCTTTATTTTTTCGCATTTAATTTCAATGAAGTCAACAAATCACTTTATCTTCTTAAGGATCCTCTTCGCTGTTTCCTTCTTACCGGAGTTTCCTTCGGCAATTTTTGAAAACTGCGTTACCGCCTTCTCATTATTGTTCGTTTTTAAATAGCAAAAACCGAGAAACCATTCGGCATCCTCAATAAACAGGTTGTCGTTATGGTCAATAACTTTTGAGAAAGACTTCTGTGCTTTCCGGAATCGCTGCATTTCCATCTCTGAGGCGCCGCTCAGCATGTTGGCTTCCATCTTGTTCTGGTCCAGTTGAAGCACCTCTTCAAAATACATCAGGGCAACCTCATAATCCTGGTTCCGGTACGCCACTACCGCCTTCTGGTAGGTCTGGTCAATCTCTTCAGCACCGGACCTGATGTTGAGCGGTTCGTACTTTTCGTAATATTTATCAAACAACCGCTCGGCAACAGAAACATCGCCGGTTTGCCGTATCGCGAAAACAGCAATGAGAAGGAATATTGCCGCTGATGCAGCAATCTGTGAGGGGATACCTGTAAGGACCCGCCGTATGGAAGACCGGCTTTTTCGTGCTTCGGAGCTCTCATGAATGAACTTGAGTTTTTCCCTCAGGTCAATCACATCCCGCTCCCCAATCGCTTCGTTGATCTCCCTCTGGAGTTTCACTTCCGCCCGGAGCCCGGAATCGCTTTCCAGCTCTTTTTTAAAATTTTCCAACTCCGGCCCGTATAGGTCGCCGTCCAGATACCTGTCAACGAGCCTGGAGTCATGCTTTTTTAGTACCATGATTTCAAGTTTTAATTTATTAGTAATGTTCAATCAATGCAATAGCTATACGGCTGTCTCAAAAGCAAATCCGCCAGTCATTTCTTCTGAAACGGAAAATCCCGTATGGCAGTTTTACAGACTTTCGAGACAGCCCCTGTGAGCGCATTCAATAGTTCAAATCCTGACCCGGGTTTTATCCCTCTTCAGGTATTACAATAACCGGAGGATCGGGGTCTGTTTCCGGGCCGGAACCGTCGCCGCCGCGGATGTTCAGCATCTCGGTATGGTTCAGTTCAAATTCACTGAATGTTTCAATAATTTCATTGTGTTCGTTGTTCTTTTCTGTTTTCATGATAAAAGGGTTTGGTTAAAAAATTAGAATGATTAATTAAATTATTATAATGCCGGTATTTCTTATTAATACCACCTATTAATCTCCTGAGAAAAGGATTTGTCCCCCGGAAAACCCGGCTTTTTTTCAACAAAACGCTAATTTAGAATCAGTCTTGGCAGAACTATCAGATATTCACGCACATACTGATTCCGGTAAAAAAGGATGTTTTTGCCTTGATTTTGAACAAATGGCTCAATAAATTGACAATGGAACAGATTTTCTTAAATTTGACAGAAGGGTGATTCACCAGTTCATAAGGTTTTGAAAGGGTCGTATTTTATATAGTTTCTCAATTTGCGGATCATAACGAACATACAAATCCGGTTTCCTGCCAGGATGTTCTTCCTGTGCATCCAGGTATTGTTGAATTTTTCGCTTATGGTAAATGCCCAGGATGCGGTTCAATTGTATAACACAGGTGATTCACTTCTTGCAAACAGGGACTATTCCACTGCCGACTCTTTTTTTATTATGACTATAGAAAAAATCGATCGTAAGACATTTAAGGAATACTATGTATCAGCGGTAATTAAACGAGCCCGGATCCGGTATAATCTTGGAAATAAGGACGAAGCGAATGATTTATTGGCAAGAGCTTATAAAGCGTTTGAGGAGTTGGGTATTAGTTATGAAGATACTTTGTATTCGGACTATCTGAGCAGGAAGGCATACTTTTTAATGACCAACAATCAATATGCTGAGTCTGAACGACTCTATGAAGAAGCAGCCTGCATCAGGGAAAAGAAACAACAGTTTGACTATACCCTCTCACTCATAAATAATAATCTCGGGTTTATCAACTTTCAAATGGGAGACCTGGTGCGCGCTTCCGGTTATTTTGCCACTGCAATTTCAATAAGGGAGAAAATATACGGACCTGGTGATTCAAGACTGGCAACACCACTTTCCAATCTTGGGGCCATGCAGTTATCGATGGGTTATTTAGATGAAGCTGATAAAAATCTTGAGAAAGCGATGTTCATTTTCGAAAAGACCATCATTGAAAGATCGCATAAACTTGGTATTGTTTATATAAACATTGGTATTATTTCATATAAAAGGGGGGACTATAATAAAGCTTTGAATTTTCTTTTGCAAGGTTTGGAGGTTCTGAAATCTGACCAGAGTGTTAACAAGAGTGATCTTATTAATGCCTATGATAACTTAGGCTTGATCTATCAGGCTCTGGGAATGTTTGATGCTGCCAAAACATGGTTCAACAATAGTATTGATTTTCAACTCAGGTACAAGCCTGACAACCTGGCATTTACCTATAACCGTATGGGCACGCTTTCCAAAGAGACCGGCAATTTAATGGAAGCTGAAGGCTACTATAAAACTGCCATCGAAAGCATTGTGTCCAATTACGGGGAGGGTCATCCAAAACTCTCTCCGGCCTATCTGAATCTTGGTATTTTTTACGGCGAACAGAAAAAGATCTCCTTGGGACTGAACTATTTAAGAAAAGCCCTTGGGAACAGCCTTCAGAATTTTGGTCCAAAACATCCCAAGACATCCAGATGTTATTACAACATTGCCTGGGTGTACAGTCTGACGGGTGATCTGGATTCCGCACTGCTGAATGTACAGCGGTCCCTGATTGCTAATGTCGATGGATTTGAGGATCTCCGGTTGCGGGAAAATCCGGGAACTGAAAACAGTTTCTCAAATCTGAGGTTGCTGGCCAGTCTCAAGTTTAAGGGGGAACTGCTCCTGAGCGCCTTTAACAGGGATCCCGCCGGTATTTCATTGTTGGAGGCGGCCTGCTCTGCATTTGAAGCTGCAATGGAAACGGTTGAAACCATCAGGTTTGAATACCAGAATGAAGAAAGCCGTTTGTTCCTGGCCCGGAATGTCCGGGACGTTTATTTGCTTGCCGTGCAGACGGCCTACATGCTGTACGAAATAACCCCGGATGCATTGTATAAAAATAAAGTGTACGAATTTACTGAAAGGGGAAAGTCGGCCGCCCTTCTGGCCGGTATCAGGGGCATGGAAGCCATGCGTTTCGGTGGCATTCCTGAAGGAATGCAGGACATGGAGAATGGCATACGGAAGGAGATCAGCTATTACAAGGAACAATTGTTTGAAGAAAAGAAGCTTCAGTCCCCGGACACATTCAGGATCCGCCTGTTTGAAAGCCGGGTCTTTAACCTGGCCCATGGGTATGATTCCCTGATCGCCACCTTTGAAAAAGATTTTCCTGAGTATTATGCACTTAAATACAAACCCGGAGTTCCCGAACCGGAAGCGTTCAGGCAGCAGGCCGGGAAGAGGCAGTTATTACTGGAATACGCCATTTCGGACTCTTTGATAACGGCCCTCCTTATTGGAAAAGATACATTTAGGATCCACCAGTCAAGGATTGACAGCGGCTTTTTCGATGCCCTGTCCGTAATATACAACATCCTGTCGGGCACCTCTTTTACGAATAGTTCCAGGGAGGAGTTCCGGCTTTTTGTGAACAATTCCGCAAGGGTGTATTCTTTTCTAATTGAACCCTTTGAAAAGGAGATAAGAGATCACGACCTCACCATAGTACCGGGGGAGGCACTGGCCTATCTGCCGTTCGGGATATTGTTGACGGATACAGTGAATACCGGTGGAATGGACTACAGCCGGCTGCCGTACCTGTTAAGAAAGAACTCCATCGGGTATGCCTATTCTGCAACCCTTCTGTCTGAAAAAAAACGGGGGAAAACCCGGGGAACCAAAAAGTTGCTTGGCATTGCCCCGGAATACCTGCCTATTGACGCGGCTGTGGGACCATCGCGGGTTTCCCGTCAGGGATACAGGGAAAAACTGCATCCCCTGCCTTATGCCAAATATGAAATAGAGGAGGTCAGCCGCCTTACCGGCGGGCATACACTGATGAAAAAAGATGCTTCCGAGACCAACTTCAGGAAACTGGCGCCGGGATACGATGTATTGCACCTGGCCATGCATACCGTCATTGACGATAATGACCCCATGTTCTCGAAACTGGCTTTCAGTTTTGACTCAGGGGACAGTCTGAACGACGGGTATTTAAACGTACAGGAAATTTACGATCTGAGATTGAACGCCAGGATGACGGTTCTGAGTGCCTGCAGCAGCGGGGCCGGGAAGATGCACCGGGGTGAAGGGGTAATGAGCATTGCCCGGAGTTTTATGTATGCGGGATGCCCTGGCATCATCATGACATTATGGACGGTTGATGATCAATCAGGAGGGGACATCATGTCTTTATATTACGGCTATTTAAAAAAGGGGTGCGCCAGGGACCAGGCCTTGAGAAAAGCCAAACTGGAATTCCTGGGTTCTGCCGGCATGTTGAGATCACATCCTCATTTCTGGTCGGCATACATCCCGATTGGAGAAAAAAGCCCTTTGTATTCAGGGAAGAATTACAAAGTCTTGATTTATTTGATAGTACTGGCAGGGGTATTATTCTGGTTTTTTTTCAGACGGAAAAAATCAGTCAGGATCAGTTAAATCCCTGAATTCCGGATCATTATTCAACCGGTCCATCAACTTCTTTTTACAGCGGTATTTTCTTTTGCGCACATATCCGTCTGAATTGAATCCAAGGCTTTGTTTGATATCTTTTACCGGAACATCATCATAGAACAGTAACAGCAACTGCTTGCAACCGGGATCCATTTCAAGAAGGTGTTTTTGAATGATCTGCTTCATTTTGGCATCCCTGCCGGAGGCCTCCGTTTCAGTATCGAAATCCAGGATGGCTGAGGTATTTTCATTTCTTGCCCGGATCCGGCGTCTTTTTTTTTGTTCGCGAGCCCACAAATGTTTGCATACCGTAGTCACATAGGTCGTAAAACCACCGGAAAGGTCCAGCTCCTCATTGACCACTTTCCTGTACACCAGTATGAGGGCCTCCTGGAAGACGTCCTCGGAGTCCTGTTCATTACCGTAATTGTTTAAAATGTATTTCTCAACAACCGGGTAGGATTCTTCATATATAAACCGCAAAACCTCATCATTTTTCCGGCGGATACCTTCCAGTATTTGTTCCGTGCTAAAAGACCTCACCTGGTTGATTGTTATTTCATAAAGAGAAAATTAGCCCTAAGATAAATCATAATTCCTTTCTACGTCTTATTAAGGTCAAGAATCGGACGGATTCATATTCATTCTACAAAAGGGAACAGGTTTGGAAAGAATCACTACTCAATCCTTCTTGCCGGACCGGCAGGGAAGGCCGGAAGAGTTTAGGAGTTGACTAGTGAAATGGTTGAGTATTGTCTTGTCCTAAAACAGGTTTGCACAAAAAGTAAACTTATGAAGGAAATCTTACCTGGCATTTTCAGGATTCCCGGAAAACCTCTATTGTTTTCCTTAATCAAGGATAACTAATCCGGAAGAT
>CAYOFK010000127.1:0-9011 GCA_964403185.1 uncultured Rikenellaceae bacterium
AAGGGCCCGTGTTACTGGACACCCTCACATACAGGTTCAGCGGGCATTCACCCTCAGATGCTTCATCATACCGGTCGAAGGACGAAGTGGATGCCTGGATGGCTGTGGATTCTATCGTCCGGTACAAAGAACAACTGATCGAAGCCGGTGTGGCAGGCAAAACCGAACTTCAGGATGTGGATCAGTACATAAAGGAAATGATAACCAGGATCACCGGTCTGGCAGTTAACGATGAACTGTCCCCGCGCATGGACCTCTCTAAGGAACCTGATGCCATTGAAAGCATGATGTTTTCTTCCGGATCTGAAACCAGTATGGAAGACCGTCCTCCCGGGGTATTGCTTTCACTTGAAGACAATCCCAGGTTGTTGCAGTTAAAAAAGAAAGAACGGTTTGGGCTGGATGCAAAGGGGAAACCGTTTTCAAAGATGAAGGCGTATCAGTTGCGGGATGGGATATTTGAAGCGCTGATTGACCGGTTTTACAAGGATCCGACCCTCATTGCCTATGGCGAAGAAAACAGGGAATGGGGCGGCGCTTTTGCCGTTTACAGGGGCCTTACCGAAGCACTGCCTTACAACCGGCTTTTTAATACCCCGATATCAGAAGGTGCAATAGTAGGAACGGCCATTGGATATGGTATGTGTGGCGGACGCGTGGTCCCTGAGATCATGTATTGCGACTTTCTGGGCAGAGCCGGAGATGAAGTATTCAATCAACTTCCCAAATGGCAGGCCATGAGCGGGAATATACTGAAAATGCCTGTGGTGGTCAGGGTCTCTGTTGGATCTAAATACGGTGCACAGCACTCCCAGGACTGGTCCTCACTTGTAGCCCATATTCCGGGATTGAAAGTGGTTTTTCCGGCTACTCCGTACGATGCCAAGGGATTGATGAATGCTGCCCTGCAGGGAACCGATCCGGTGGTGTTTTTTGAAAGTCAGAGGATCTATGATGTTGGAGAGTTGTTCCATAAGGAAGGCGTTCCGGAAGGATACTATGAAGTGCCTTTAGGAGAACCGGATATTAAAAGACCGGGATCTGATATTACAATTCTGACAGTCGGAGCCACCTTATATACAGCAATAGAAGCAGCCGGGCAACTGGAACAAGAATACGGCCTGAGTGCAGAAGTTATTGATGCCCGGAGCCTGGTGCCCTTTAATTACGACCTTGTGTTGAATTCGGTTCGGAAAACAGGGAAAATTGTACTTGTCAGTGATGCTTCCGACCGCGGTTCCTTCCTTAAGGAGTTGGCCGCAAACATTACCAGTCTGGCGTTTGATGATCTGGATGCCCCACCGGTGGTCATAGGCTCCCGGAACTGGATTGTTCCGGCCCATGAACTTGAAGACGAATATTTCCCACAGGCTCACTGGATACTCGATGCCATCCATGAAAGAATTGTCCCGTTGAAGAACCATGCAATCCTTTCGGATCAGTCAGATGATAAAATGAAACATAACGCCGCCCTGGGTGTCTGAATTGCCTGGGGGTTAGTTCCCTGCCGCTTGTCCAAAAAGGGACCACTTTGTGGCGGAGTTTAGAAAAATCAATATACTCTTGATACAGCCCCGGGGCTCATTATTATTAGATGGCCTTTTACTATATCGGCAAAAACTACTAATTTAGAAGTATTAAAATACATCATTTCTAGTTTTGGAGGGCTAAAGACTATGAATACAACATCATCGAATACTCCCCGTAATCCTTCCCAGCCTGAAGGGGACGAAAAAACGTATGCCAAAGGTGGGGGAAAGGAAACTCTGTTCAGGGTGACTATCCGGAGTCAGATCCGCCTGATCGGGATACTGGACAGCAAGGCCAACCTGGTGATCAGTATCAATACCCTGCTCATTACCGGCGTGTTGGGACTCCTGACCGGATCATTGTTTTTTTGGCAGGAAACGGCTGAGTTTGCATTTAAGGATCATCTGCCTTTTCTGATCTTTTTGTTCTTTTCGCTGGCAACCATGACTTATGCAATCCTGTCTACGCGTACTGACCTGGCCATAAAAAAATTCAAGGAGATGGAAAGTCCCATCCAGTTTACACTGACACACGATAAAAAAACAACCTTACCTGAATACCTCGAGTATATGGAGACGGTGCTTCTATCGAATGAGCTGATATATAAGAACCTGAATCTCGACATGTACTTCCTCAGTAAAGTCGTGGCCAGGAAATCCCAGTATCTGAACAGGGCTTATACACTGTTCCTTGCAGGGTTGATCATAGGTATCGGACTCTTTATGGTTTTGACCCTGTATTAGATGATAGTGTTTTTTTATGAATAAAAGAGCGTTGGAGAACATCAGGAATAAAAAAGGTTTTATTTCTGATATGGACGGAGTGATCTGCCATGGGAATAAAATTCTTCCCGGGGTGGGTGAAATTCCGGGATAAGCAGTGTTTAATAGCGACCCCTTGAAGTTCAACCGGAGGGTATGAGTACAACTTTTTACCAGGATTTTCCTGAAAGGGATGTGATGGAACGTCAAAGTGCAGCTTTGGAAACACAGACCGTGGAAGTCAATGCGCACATTCATACCCCCTATTCATTCAGCAGCTTTTCATCACTTTCACATGCCTTTGAATTGGCTGAGTCGGAGGGTGTGAAAGTACTGGGAATCAATGATTTTTATACTGCAGCAGGCTATGGGGAATTTGCCCGCCTGGCAAAGAATTATGGTATTTTTCCCCTGTTTAACATGGAATTTATTGGTTTGAATGAGGAAGCAGGAAACAACCTGGTTAGGATCAATGATCCCGTGAATCCTGGCAGGATATACCTGTGTGGTAAGGGCTTCAATATCCCTTTTCAGCTTCCGGCACCGGAACAGGAGATGCTGACAGAAGTGGTTGCCAACAGCAGCTGTCAGGTTAAAGAAATGATCCGAAAAACCAATACATATTTTGAAGGGATCGGACTGGATATCAGCCTTAATTATAATGAACTAAAAGTAAAATATGCACAGGACCTGGTGCGGGAACGCCATATTGCCACTGCCATCAGGGATAAAATTCAACGGAACATACCGGATGGCGCTTCAGATTCTGAATTGTGGTCACAAATTCTGAATCATTCAACCGCTGAAGATATGATCAGCGACAAGGCCAGGCTTGAAAACCTGATCCGTTCAAGAATACTGAAAAATGGTGGCCCCGGTTATGTTGAGGAAAACAATGCTGTCTTCCTTTCCGTCGAGGCACTTCTGCAGATTATTCTGGCAGGAGGAGGGCTGCCTTGTTATCCCGTGCTGCTGGATGATGAGGAAGGGAATCTTACTGAGTTTGAGATGGATTGGGAACAGCTATACAACAGGCTGATAGCCATGAAGATATTTGCTGTTGAGCTGATCCCCGGGAGAAACGACATAAAGATATTGCAAAATTTTGTGAACTTTTTTAATGTGCGGAATTTTATAATCACCTTTGGAACGGAACATAACACACCGGTTTGCGATCCGTTGAGGATCAGTGGCAGACACAATGCAATTCCGGATAGGGATATAAAAGTGACCGGCCTTAAGGGCGCAGCCGTCATTGCTGCCCACCAGTACCTTCAGGCAAAAGGATCTGAAGGATACAATACCAGAATGGACAAACCTGACTTAAAACAAAAATTGGAGTTTGAAAACCTGGGATTAAAGATTCTGAATTGGTATTTTAGAGAATATTCAAAAACCTAAAGGAGGGAGACAATGGACCGGTTTTTATTACAGCTAATGCCTGCCCTCAGAATGTTTTTTTATTCTGAACAGCCTCCGGTAGCCCGGTTCCTTGGGGACGCCTCATACTTATCCATCGCTGCCGGTAAGAAATCATATGAAAAATGGCAGAAAGATCATTCTGCCACTATTTCTTGCTTTATTGATAAACCGGAGGATACTGAGAATGTCATGAACTTACTCAGAAAAAACTTTCAACATCCGGATACTGAGGCTCTCAGGTGTGGTATTTTTGTATTCTTAAGGAATAGAGGTGCAGTTATCGTTGCAGATCACTCAGGTACCATCGAAACCATTCTGAATGGGAGTAAAGACTTGAAAATGAAAGGCGCATCCGGACGGTTGTCCGGGAAAATTGTTGTGGTTACAGGCGGTGCCCGGGGGTTGGGAAAGGGTATTTCAGAAAAAACCTTAAAGGAAGGGGCCAATGTGATTGTCGCAGATATGAACGAACAACATGGCAGTGTGTTAGAGAAAGAATATGCACAAAAGTATGGTCCGAATAAACTTATTTATTTGAAATGTGATGTTACAAGGGTTGATTCTGTTACGGCAATGCTAACGGAAGTATTAAGAACTTTTGGCGGCGTTGATGTATTTATCAGCAATGCTGGTATCTTAAAGGCGGGGGGACTTGAGGAACTGGCCGTCGAAGATTTTGAATTTGTGACGGATGTTAATTACAAAGGATTTTATATCTGTACACGGATGGTATCACAAATCATGAAGGCTCAATCTGCTGCCCGGCCAGGGTACTTCAGTGACATCATCCAGGTGAATTCAAAATCCGGACTCCAAGGAAGTAACCGGAATTTTGCCTATGCGGGCAGCAAGTTCGGGAGTATCGGACTGGTGCAGTCATTCGCGCTGGAACTGGTGGAACACGGGATCAAAGTCAATGCCGTTTGCCCCGGGAATTATTTTGACGGGCCCTTATGGTCAAATCCCGATAACGGACTATTTGTGCAATATCTGAAAGCCGGAAAAGTGGAAGGAGCCAGGACTGTTGATGATGTTAAAAAATATTACGAAGCAAAAGTACCTATGAACCGCGGAGTATCAATTGCAGATGTGATGCAGGCCATTTTTTATTGCATCGAACAAAAATATGAAACCGGCCAGGCCCTTCCGGTGACGGGTGGCCAGATCATGCTTCATTAAATACACTAATTTCTGAAAAAATGAACAATTACACACTGAGAGTTATCCTTATTGTATCCGTTTTACAACTCTTATTCCCGGCCGGGATGATGGCACAGGGCGTAGATGATAAGAATGATCTGCCTTTCGATACAACCAGCATTGTAACAGTGGTATCTGAAGAAAACTGGGATTTGTTTGGAAAGCAGGATGTTGTAAAACTGTCATTGATATTTGATATTAAAGAATTTTTGAAACCAAGAAATGCCGGGAAATACCATGTTGCCAGACTGCTGATACATATAAGTGATTCAGGTGCGATTGAAAAAGCTGTAAAGATCAGGACCCGTGGCCAGTTCAGGCAGGAACACTGTATGTTCCCACCGATCAAACTGAATTTGGAAAAAGCAAAATTTGATAATGAATACCTGGAACAGCAAACAACCTTTAAGGTGGTCACACATTGCCGGAATACCTCAGGTTATGAAAACTATATACTGAAAGAGTATCTTGTTTATAAGATGTATAATGAGCTGACAGATTACAGCTTCAGGGTCAGGTTGATACAAATGCAATATATTGATTCAAAAGGCAAAAGAAAACCTTTCGTTAAATATGGATTCCTGATTGAACATCTGAACGCTATGGCAACCAGGAACAATGCAATCCGGATCGATAATGAAAAGCTGGGAATGAAGTTAATGGATCCGGAAGGTATGGCAAGGGTGGCCCTGTTTAATTATATGATCGGAAATTGTGACTGGTCGATTACCGGATTGCATAATATGAAAGTGATAAAAATAAAAGACTTTACTGTTCAATACCCGCAACCGGTTCCGTATGATTTTGATTATTCAGGATTTGTTGATGCTGAATATGCCGTTCCTCCTGAGAATCTGGGTCTGGAATCTATCAGGGAGAGGAGATACATAGGTATTTGTTTACCGGAAACCACCACCGCCTCAGCGATTCGTTTGTTCCTTGAAAAAAAAGCAGCCATGTATAAAGTCATCAATGACTTTGATTACCTTTCAAAAAAAGAAAAGAAAGAACTCCTCCGCTATATAGACTCATTCTTCAGGGTCCTGGATTCGGATTTCCTTATTCGCAGAGATATTTATTCCACCTGTATTGAATAATTTTGTTATGTAATGCATTTTTAATATTTGAAATCATGGTGCTAATCCGGAAAACCCAGAAAATAGTGCTGCGCTGCATGTGCATCGTTTTTATCTTATGGATGGGAGTCTCGTTTAATTTGTCAGCACAGGAAGAGGGGGACAGTATTTATTTTGAGACCGACACCATTAATATACTCAGACTGCCATCTGATGAAGATTGGGATTTCTTTGATGTGGATGAGGTTTTGAGATTATCACTGGCATTTGATGTGAAAACGCTGGTTCGTCAAAAGCGTAAAGATGCATATCAGGATGCTGTGCTTACGCTCTATATCGATTCTCAAGTCGTTGAAAGGAATATACGGATAAAGGCCAGGGGCGAACGGCGATTGAGTTTGTGTACCTTTCCTCCTATAAAATTCAATTTTAAAAAAGTGGACTCATCAGATGTGTATGTCGGAGATGAAACTACCTTAAAATTAGTTACGCATTGTAAGAGTGGAGGTAATTACAGGCAATGGGTACTGAAAGAATTCCTGATTTATAAATTGTATAATGTGTTGACGGATTTTAGTTTTAAAGTACGCCTGACCGAGATTGAATATATTGATACAGGGAAGAAGGGAAAACAGAAAAAAAAATATGGCTTTCTCATTGAACATCTGAGAGACCTTGCCATTCGTAATGATGCCTACTTCCTGGGAAAACTGAACCAGTCACAAAAAAGGGTAGATAAGGAAATGCTGGCTCTAATGGGAGTCTTCCAATTCATGGTGGGAAATACGGACTGGTCAACGGCCGGACCACACAATGTTAAATACATCAGACTTAAGGATTCGGCCAGACTCGCTCCCGTGACCATTCCCTATGATTTCGATTATAGCGGCATGGTGGATGCTGATTATGCCGTACCCCGGGATGGATTGAACCTGGAAGATGTGACTGAAAGGTATTATTCTGTCTGGTGTCTTCCCAGGCCCATCATGGAGGAGGTAATCACCCTTTTCAGGGAAAAGAGACCGGAACTCTACGATGTAATCGGGAGTTTCACTCTTTTGGAAAAGTGGCAACAGACTAAAATGATCAGGTACCTTGACAGTTTTTATCAGATATTAGACTCTGAGGAAGCGACTGAAAATAAAATTATTAAAGCGTGTTTGGATAAGTAGGAAGATCGATGAAATCAAGAGCCGTGAGGATGTATGGTAAGGAAGATCTGAGACTTGAAACCTTTGATCTGCCTGATCTGAAAGAAAATGAGATTCTCGCGAAAGTGGTCTCCGACAGCATCTGCATGTCGTCTTTTAAGGCAGCCCATCTGGGTACAAAACACAAGCGCATACCTGAAAATGTGGGCCGGGAGCCCACTATCATAGGCCATGAATTTTGTGGAGAGATCATTGAAGTTGGAAAAAAATGGCAGGCAAAATTCAGTGAAGACCAGAAATTTTCCATTCAGCCTGCCCTGAACTATAAGGGGAGCCTTGATGCACCCGGTTATTCCTACAGATGGATAGGAGGGAATGCCACGTATGTGATCATACCCAACGAGGTGATGGAAATGGACTGCCTGCTGGAATATACGGGACCGGGATATTACCCTGCATCACTCGCCGAGCCATTAAGCTGTGTAATCGGCGCTTTCCACGCAAACTACCACACCACCCCCGGGTCGTATATACACCATATGGATATTCTTGAGGGTGGCACCATGGCCATACTGGCAGGTGTGGGCCCCATGGGACTGGCTGCCATAAATTACGCCTTGTCCAGGGACAGACGGCCCGCAAAGCTTGTAGTTACCGATATTGATGAGGACCGGATCAAACGGGCCGGCGACCTGTACTCTTCTGAATATGCAAAGACCAGAGATGTGGAACTTGTGTATTTGAATACCTCCGCATTTGAAGATCCGGTAAAGACTTTGATGGTTCTGACCAACGGAAAAGGCTTTTCAGACGTTTTTGTGTTTGCTCCGGTTCCTCAGGTGATTGAGCAGGGAGATGCCATCCTGGCACGGGACGGCTGCCTGAATTTTTTTTCAGGCCCCACAGACCCCGGCTTTTCAGCCAGGTTCAATTTCTATAATGTGCACTATAACAGCACACATATTGCCGGCACTAGCGGCGGCAATAATGACGATATGAAAGAAGCCCTGGACCTTATGTCAAAAGGACTTGACCCTTCAGGACTGGTAACGCATATAGGTGGACTGGATGCAGTGATTGACACCACTCTGAGATTGCCTGAAATCCCTGGTGGAAAGAAGCTTATTTATACCCATATTGAAATGCCGCTTACAGCAATCACTGATTTTGAAACCATGGGTGAGAAAGATCCGGTTTTCAAAGAACTCGCAAGAATTACACACAACCATCATGGCCTGTGGTCGGTGGAAGCGGAAACTTATTTGTTAAAACACAAAGGAGGACGCCAACACCAAGACTCCTGAAAGAGAAGGTAGTGGTTGGTATTGTTATGGTTTTGGTACTTTGATGTTTTTTCCATTCTATCCCTGCGGGATGTATTTAAATCGTACCTGCCACCCCCAGGCATTGAAATGCCTGTCTATTTCCTTTCAGTCCCTCCGGGACCGGGCCGGACGTAATAATTGAACCTGTGGATCATGTTAGCCCCGCCTCCGACACGTAGATGGTGGGTCAAGGAGGAACCTGTGAGCTATTCGGTTTTTCATGACAGCCGGGATCCCGGTTCCGCCTGCTTGCCAGGGGCCAGCCGCTAAGCGCTTCCAAAGCGCTAAGCGGCTTTCTTTTAAAATTTGGATTCTTAAATAAATTAACATTGTTGCCATGGAAACAGTAAATCAGGAACCTTGAGGAAACTTCTCAAGTGCGGAAAAATCGAGTAGGTCTTGTTATTTGCTGAAGAAGTCCAGCAGAACCGCAGACATTTCAACGGTCCCTCCCATTCAACCACTTCGCGGTTGTTTTACCCCACTACTGCAAAGGATTGAACCTGAGTTTGATTGCTGGCTGAGTCAAGCTCCAACGGAGCGAAA
>CAYOFK010000128.1:0-8976 GCA_964403185.1 uncultured Rikenellaceae bacterium
TTATTCAAAGACGATCTGTAAAATCATATATTATATAGAAAGATTTCAATTAAGGAAATGTACGGTGGCAGTTTTAATCAGACAAATAGTTTTCAGGTTTAGCATGATCTCTGTAGAGTGACTTTCCAAGTCGCTTAATAAATAAGCGGTCTTTTCAGACCGCAATCGACTTACAAAGTCGATCTACAGGGCCTTAGCCTATATCCATCAGCCCGTTATTACTGAACATCCGGCGGACCGCTTTAAGCGTGCCGACGGAGTGTTATGATTTGAGTGTCCGGATGGGTAACAGATCCACTATTTTATCCAACTCCGATCGGGTTGAATAGATTTTTATTGCCCTGTCGGAATTCGATAAAACAATTTTCTTGGTTAAATTGCATACTGTTAACCCATCCATCAGATCTGCAAATGATTTCAAAAAACTGGAAAGCTCAGCATTTTCCTAAAATAATACATCATGCCCATACCATTAAAAACAATATCTGCCCTGCTTCTTTTATTTGTGATGTTTGTTTCAGTGCCGGGACAAACCATCAGGCTTCATGTTGCAACTGGCGGTGATGATAACGGGAATGGCTCTGTAAATAATCCATTTGCAACCATTCACAGGGCAAGAGATCATATCAGGGAGTTAAGATCAGAAGCCCCTATTCATGACACCATTATGGTGCTCATCGGGGATGGATTCTATACACTTACCGAACCATTTGTTCTGGAACCTGAAGATGGGGGTCTGCAAAATGCACCTGTCGTTTACATGGCTCAGGAGGGCTGTTCGCCAGTATTTAGCGGAGGGATGATCATAAGGGGATTTGAAGTTTTACCGGATGGGCGATGGCAAACTAATATTCCGGAAGTTCTTTATTGGGGGTGGTCATTTGAGCAACTCTACGTGGATGGCCGGCGTGTGGTGCGTGCCCGGAGTCCCAATGCCGGGTATCATAAAATGGAAGCAGTAACTGAGCATGTCTGGAAGCGTGGTGATGGAAGGGCTCCGGAGCGGGCAGAGCAGGTTTGCAGGATCGATAGCATGCTGGCACGATCTTTATATGGTCTGACGAAAGATGAATTTGCAAGGATTCAAATGACCGTATATCATAAGTGGGATATTACAAAGAGGCGCCTGGATGCTGTTGACCTGTCAGATGCCAGTCTGTTAACTTCCGGCCAGGGCATGAAACCCTGGAATCAATGGGGCCCTGGCCAACGATTTATCCTTGAAAACTTTTCTGAAGCTCTTGATAGCCCGGGCGAATGGTACCTTGATGAGGAGGGGTGGTTGACCTATATACCCCTGCCCGGTGAGAACCCCCTCACTACCAAAGTAATTGCCCCCGTGCTTGAACAATTGGTGATCATTAAGGGTGATCCGGGAAAGGGACACTTTGTTGAACATATTTATTTCAAGGGGCTGAGTTTTCAGTATGCTGGCTACCGTCTTCCAGCAAATGGATTTGAACCCCATCAGGCTGCCTCTAATATTGAAGCGGTGATACAGATCGATGGAGCCAGATCAATTCACTTTTACAACTGTGAGGTGAAACATACAGGAACTTATGGATTGTGGTTCAGGAGAGGATGTTCGGCCAGTTCTGTTGAACATTGTTATTTCAAGGATCTTGGAGCGGGTGGGGTGCGAATTGGAGAAACCCTGTTAAGGGAGCGTCCGGAAGATCAGACCCATCATATGAAGATCCATAATAATATCATTCAGAGCGGTGGATTCGTTTTTCCTCCGGCCGTTGGAGTATGGATTGGCCACTCCGGTGATAATGAAATTACCCATAATGATATTGCTGATTTCAGGTATACCGGGGTTTCGGTTGGCTGGCGGTGGGGTTATGAATACAGCCCGGCCAAACGGAATAAAATACTTTTTAACCACATTCATCATATAGGTAGGGGAGTTCTTAGCGACATGGCGGGTGTTTACACACTTGGGCCATCGGAAGGCACCGAAGTAAGCTCCAATCACATTCATCATATTGATGCCTATTCATATGGTGGCTGGGGGCTCTATACCGATGAAGGATCAAGCCATATTGTGATGGAAAACAATCTGGTTCATGATACCAAAACCGGTGGATTTCACCAGCATTATGGCATGGAGAACATTATACGTAACAATATTTTTGCTTTCAACAAGCTTTACCAGCTTCAGTGTACCAGGGTAGAAGATCATCTTTCCTTTACATTTACCAACAATATGGTTATTTTTAATGAGGGCGTATTGTTTCAAGGGCCCTGGACTGATATCCGGGTGAAACTCGAGTCGAATTGCTACTGGAAATTACCTGCAGGTACGACTATTGATTTCCAGGGCAGAACCTTTAAAGAATGGCAGGAGACCGGCCTGGACCGTGGATCTGTCACCATGGATCCAGCCTTTGTGAACGCCATTCAACGGGATTTTACTTTCAGGAATGTTTCTACATATAAAAAGATCAGGTTCAAACCCTTCGCTGTTTCAATCTACGGAGTCGTTGGCGATGATAATTGGAAAGGTAAAGCGGAGTTATCTCAGGATCTGTAAACTTTATATTCATGATTAAAAGAATAGGCTTAATTTTCCTGGTCATTCCATTATTGGCAATTGGCTGCCAGCATAAACAAAAACCTCTAAAACCAAATATCGTCTATATACTTGCGGATGATCTTGGCTATGGTGATGTATCCGCCTTCAATGAAAATGCTGCGTGGCAAACACCCAATATTGACCGGTTGGCCAGTGAAGGCATGATCTTTACCGATGCCCATTCAGGATCGGCAGTTTGTACACCTACCCGTTATGGAGTGCTTACCGGTCGCTATGCCTGGCGTTCCAGCCTTAAAAGTGGAGTGACCTGGAGTTGGGATGATGCGCTCATCCAAGAAGGCAGGATCACCGTTGGATCCTTACTGCAAACCCATGGATATAAAACAGCCTGTATAGGTAAATGGCACCTGGGCCTGGGATGGCAACAGCATGAAGAAATAGCGGACAGCATTGATTTTTCAAAGCAAGTGCTCAGAGGGCCCGTTACCAGGGGTTTTGATTATTTTTTTGGAATTCCCGCATCACTTGACATCCCCCCATATGTATACATTGAGAACGATCGGGTAACCGCCTTACCGGACCGGATGACCATTAGTGAAACCAAATATGGCTGGTGGAGATTGGGACATACCGGAAGTGATTTTATCCACGAACAGGTACTGCCAAAACTAACCGAAAAGGCAGTTGCATTTATTGACAACCATGTAAAGAATAATAATAATTTGCCCTTTTTCCTTTATTTCCCCCTCCCGGCCCCCCATACACCCATCCTTCCTCTTCCTGAATTCCAGGGAAAAACTGGCACAAATCCCTATGGTGATTTTGTTTTCCAGGTGGACTGGACCGTGAGACAAATTCTTGAGGCGCTTGAAAAACATGGTTTAACGGAAAATACACTGATTATTTTTACGAGTGATAACGGGTGTTCTCCGCAGGCGCGCTATGACGAATTAGCTGAATATGGCCATAATCCCAGCTATATATTCCGGGGGCATAAAGCCGATATTTTTGAAGGCGGACACCGCATTCCCTTTATGGCCCGGTGGCCTGGCGTGATCAAACCGGGCGCCAGGTCAGAGGAAACAATCTGCCTCACAGACCTGCTGGCAACAACGGCTGATATAATGGATGATCCACTCCCCGATAATGCCGGAGAAGACAGTTACAGCTTACTTCCATTATTTGAGGGAGAATCCTTTTCCACACCTTTAAGGGAAGCAACGGTTCATCATTCGGTCAATGGGTCATTTGCAATAAGGAAGGGGAAATGGAAGCTGATCCTGTGCCCGGGATCGGGTGGCTGGAGCTATCCGGTTCCGGTTGAGGCAAAAAAAATGGACCTGCCACCATTCCAGCTATATGATATGAGTATAGATATAGGCGAACAAAATAATCTTGCAGCTGATTATCCCCGGATGGTAAACGAGCTGAAGGAATTGCTAAAACAATACATCCTTTCCGGAAGAAGTACACCTGGTGAACCTCAGGAATATGTAAAAAGTGAAAAATGGCCCGGCCTGACATGGATGGAACTATACCACTGTTATGATTTGGGAAATCGTTTGTTTATTTTTACAGCAGGTTAAAATATCATTAAATTCAATTTGAATAAATACAATATAAACATGAGAATGAAGAGTGTCATTTTTTTAGCTGCGACAATACTAATATCCGGATGTGGACAGAAAGGTCCCAAAGTTACCGAACCAACTGATAATGAGGCGGAACAAGTATTGGCCATCGGACAAGACCTGTCCGGCAAACTCATGTCGGGATTACTGGCAGAACTGAATGCAGCGCTGCAGGAAGGTGGTCCGGAATTAGCCATAGGATTTTGTCATCTCAGGGCCATTCCGTTCACAGATAGTCTGAATATTGATTCTTCTGAGGGGAATGAGGTAAAGCGAACCACTTTTAATTACAGAAACCCTGAAAACGCCCCCAATGCCTTTGAAAAACTGGCTCTGGAGTATTATGAAGGACTGGCAGCTGAAGAAGAATCATTACCTCCCTATTATGTTCAGAAGATCTCTGACAGGGGCGCTGCATTTTTTTACTATTACCGTCCCTTAAGGGTGGCCGGGTTGTGCCTGAATTGCCATGGCGATCCTGCAGAAATGAATGAAAAGGTAGTCAGCGCCATCCGGCTTTCCTATCCCGATGACCGTGCCACAGGTTATAAAGAGGGTGATTTCCGGGGTCTTATCCGCGTGAAAGTTGAGTTGGAAAGGTAGTAACACCCTTCATGCTGTATTTTCTTTACCATTTTGTGTGTATGGCTACAGGGGGCAATTGCCAATTTATTACTTGTTTGAACATTAGTTGGGTATCTGTAGAGCGATTTTGTAAATCGCTTAGCGGTTTATCATTGTTGGCAATTTACGCAAGCTGGCTCAACCCGGCACAGGGCACAGAGCTGGGAGGAAACTTGGGGATTCCGGTCTGCCGGCTTTCCAGGGTTCAGCCGCTTAGCGCTTTGGAAGCGCTTAGCGGTTTATCCCTTTAATAATAGTTACCTAAAATTGAAAGGTATAGGTATATTTTAACATGACGGACCTGTTTGAAAATGCAGGCAGAGGTGGAACTTTCCGCTGCAGATTGGTGTTCCGTCCCTCGTTGAATACAATATACAGATCATTTCCCTCCCTGGGATTATACCTGAACCGGATGTTGGAACTGACGCTATTTACGGCACTGCTGTATTGAAGAAATGCACTGAGACTGAATTTGACACTGAGCATATACAGCACCTTGATTCGGCCTATATGTGCAATGAAATGTTGTTTGCGGTCATTAAAATCCAGCCTGTTGAATTCATAATATCCGCTCAAACCGAGGCTTGAAGAAACACTCCAGTTTGGTGTAAACCTGAGTGAGATCCGGGTTCCGTCATAGAATTGCCCGCTTTCAACTTCCATTCTCAAAGAAGCGGGGCGTGTCATGGGAGTGGAAAGCATGATCCGGGACGACCAGAATTCATAGCGCCCAATGGGGATCCATGCAGAATCTGAGAAGTCAAATATTCTATCCACATCCTCAATCAGGCGGCTGATCCGGAAATCTCCCTCAAAGAAGCTCTTTGTCTGAAATTTCCAGCCCGGACCAATATCTACTGATTCAACAGACCCATCTTCAACCCTGGCGAGGTAGCTGCCCCTGATATAGACCTGGTGGCTGTACAGTTTCGAGTTTTCGTCAGGCAGCCATCCCCAAAGGATATTTCCACGAAGATTTGTGTAATTATCCCGTATCTCGAAACCCACACCCGGATTAAACTCAGATCCTGAGTGGGAATAGGAAAAGGAATAGCCGAGTTTTTCAGAACGCCGGCGCTGCCAGCTTACCCTGAACCTTGAGGGCGCCAGTGAAAGTGCATTGTTGGATGCATTATTTTCGAAGGTCTGAGCCCATTTTATATCCACATAATCATCCCCAAAGATCCTGAATATCCCGTCCAGACCATAGGCAATGTTATAGGTGCCATCAGCGCCCAATCGTGAAGTCATCATGCCTCCCACGTAACTGTACTGGTTGATAACCTGCCGGCGCATTCTTATCACTCCGAAATTTTCTGAAGGCAACAATACAGAATCTGCAGGTATTTCCATGTCCGATGTCCCTGTTAATCTTGCAGTTTGCATATTCAAAAACCCAATGTCCCAGCCACCGACTCTGCCAACCAGACGGGTTCCACCATAGATCCGGACTTCTTTTCCCTTATGCAAACCGATGCGCCTGCTGTAAAAGAGATTGTTAGGTCCACCAAGATTGAAATCAAAATTACTGGACCGTTCCTGGAAGAATTGTCGTTTTTCAGGAAAGAACAGGGAAAACCTGGTAAGGTTCACCTGTTGGTCATCCACTTCAACCTGGGCAAAATCCGTGTTGACCGTGAGGTCCAGGGTGAGGTTTGATGTTAATCCGTATTTCAGTTCGCCACCAATCTTAAATATGGGGTCACTTGTATAGATGTAATTTGTTTTTGCATCATTTAAATGGTTGGACTCCTTCCATCCTGTCAGAACATATGGTGTCAGGTAAACCGGTTTTTTTGGTTGCATTCCGGTGAAGATCACTTCCCGGGCCTCTGATGGCTTCAGCATGGCGAATGCTCCAAACTTTGGATCTATGGCCGGGAATATCAGAGATTCATTTTTATGTGGGATCCATCGCCAGGCAGTCAGGCCCATAACTACCTGGCCATCAATATTCTGAAAGCGAAGACTGGATATGGGGATGCGCATTTCCACAAACCAGCCCTGGTCATTAATCACAGTTTTAACATCCCAGAATGTATTCCAGTCGATGTTAAACGGCATCTGATTGAATCCGGCATTGGCATCTTTAATAATATGAATATCAGTCCTCAGGCCGGATGGGGTTGTGGAAAATCCCAGTCCGTTTTCTTTATCATTAAAACTGTCCAGGATAATTCCGAAACCATCACTGTTTGAACTGAACTCATCTCTTTTTTTAGTGGTGTTTTGAATGTTTTCAGGATGTGAATCGAAAAGCCTTGCAGAGATATACAGGTAGGCATCGTTAAAAAACAACCGGACTTCGGTTTTCTCGGAGGGTTCTAAACCAAATGTGGGCTGGAACATGACCATGGGTAGCGGCGTAACCTGTTCCCAGACAGATTCAAAGGGCAAACCATCAAATTCAATGTCCTGGTCAATTTTCGGGACCTCCAACCGTTCCGGTTGCCCCCGGAGTTCCGTTCCGGTCATTAAAATACAGACAACCAGGAATATATATTTCAAATAGAGAGTCATCGTGACCTAAAAAACAGATGGTTGAAGGTAAAGAAAAAATAATTCAGATAGAATTGGAAAGTGCTATCTTTGCGTCAATCAGGGCTTAATGGAGAGATGCCGGAGTGGTCGAACGGGGCGGTCTCGAAAACCGTTGTACATTTACGTGTACCGGGGGTTCGAATCCCCCTCTCTCCGCAACCCAATTAAAACCACGCGATCAGCGTGGTTCTTTTTTCCCCGTCCACCGTCAAAAGCTTGCTTTTGTAAAGTGGGAGGGGAATAAAAGGCCAGGCAACGAAGTAACTGGTTTTAATTGGGTTGCTGGCCCCCCCGATCGGGATCACCGCAGGTAATCCCAAACTTCTTTCCCTCCTTCAATGTGCACCATAAGAAAAAGCATAAAAACATTTTATCTTTCATTTCGGAAATTCGGCCATTTTCAATACATTTAGTCAATCATAAAAAACCCCTTACCATGCAACGCAGGAGTTTCCTGAAGAATAGCAGTTTGTCAATAATGGCTTATGGCGGGCTTTCCGGTATCTTGAATGCCTCCTGCCTGGCTCCGGAACTGGCAGACCTGACCAAAGATGTCAACCCCCTGACTCATGAGGATTTTAAAAAACGACTGGATAAAGCCCGGGACTTAATGTCAGAATTAAAGATCGATGGCCTGTTACTGACGGGTGGTACCAACATGTCTTATTTCTTAAATATGTCGTGGTGGCGTAGTGAGCGATTGTTTGGAGCCATCATCAATACTAAAGGGGACCCCATTTGGATATGTCCTGCATTCGAGGCAGAGCGTGCAAAAGAGGTCATACAGTTTGGGAATGATATACGCACCTGGGAAGAGAATGAATCACCTTTCGGTCTTGCAGGTGGGATTATGAAGGACCTGAATGGAAAGAAACTGGCCATTGGGCCAACGGTCCGGAATTTTGTGACCGAAGGTATCAGACGTAATAAAGTAGGAAATCTGGAAGTGGTAGACGGATCGATTATTACTAATGGTTGCAGGGCGGTCAAAACTGAGAAGGAACTGCAGTATATGGACCTGGCAAACAGGATCACAAAGCTGGCCTATAAAGAAGCATTTGGTAAACTGGAAAAGGGGATGACCTCCGGGGATCTGGCCGGTCGCATTCGTTCCGCACATACCGGCATGGGAACCTCCGGGGGAGGGAACCCGCTGTTTGGTCCCCTGTCTGCATTCCCACATGGATCCAGAGAAAGAAGAAACCTTCAGGATGGTGATGTCATTCTGGTGGATGGAGGATGTTCCGTGGAGGGATACCGTTCAGATGTTACACGAACCCTAATATTTGGAACCCCAACCGATAAACAAAAAAAGGTTTTTGACACTGTACTGAAAGCCCAGCAGGCTGCCATGAATGCCGTACGACCGGGAGCAACCTGTGAGTCGGTGGACCAGGCCGCACGAAAGGTCATCGATGAGGCAGGTTTTGGATCAGGATATGAATATTTTGCACACCGGTTGGGCCACGGTATTGGAATGGAAGGACATGAATATCCTTACCTGGTACAAGGGAATAAACTTAAATTACAACCGGGCATGACCTTCAGCAATGAACCCGGCATATATATTTATGGGGAATTTGGAATCAGGATTGAAGATTGCTTTGTCGTTACAGAAGAGGGAGGTAAATATCTTGGCGG
>CAYOFK010000129.1:0-8852 GCA_964403185.1 uncultured Rikenellaceae bacterium
AATCTTTAACATTCCTTAGGATTGCTTAACCTTATCCTGTAGTACTTTTGAATCGTGTAATCAACAATAATCATTTTAATCTTTAGTAATCATGAAATCATTTCATCTGCTTGCTTCACTAATGATACTTTTCTTTATTGGTCAGACAGGATTTGTTGCCAATGGCCAGGAGGAAAGTAAAAAAATCCACCTGAAGATAATAAAGAATGGTGAAACGGTGGCAGACACTACCTTTTCACAGGATGAACTGAATGAAGAAAACCTTCATGAAAAGATATTTGAACTGGCCGGTGTGGATATTGACATGGAGACTCATGAAGACGGCGCCATGCGTATGCACAAAACCCGTACAGCGCATGTTTCAACCGGAGAATCAGGCACACACAGTTATGTGTGGGTTTCAGAAGATGAAGAAGGAGAAGGGCACGGTAAAAAGTCGAAAGTGATCATTAAAAAAGGGGGCGATGGGGATGAGGAATGCCGGACGAAGTTCATCATTAATAAAGATGGCGATTGCGACGAGAAGGTCTTTACCGTAAAAAGTGGGGATGGCAAAGTTAAAACATATACAATCACTATGGATGCTGAAGATGAGGGGGATATGGATGTTCATGGACATCATGAAATGGAAATGCATGTGTCTGAAGGGGAAGATGGCATGGTTTTTGTTTCAAAAGAAGTGGAGATTGAAAAAATGATTGAAGAAGGCTCTGACGAGGTGACAATCAAAGTGACCATTGAGGAAAAGAAAAAAGAAGGAACTGAAAAAAAAGAAAAGAAAACGAAACAAAAATCTAAGACAGAGCGTACAAAGAAGTAGAACAGAAGCAAAAAAGCGATTTCTTCATAGTTAGGTTAAATTTTAGGGTTTATTAAGGGAAAAAAGGATGGTGTCAAAACCATCCTTTTTTTTGTGAAAGATGGGAAATTGGTATTTTATTTGATGCTGGTTGGCTGCAATAATGCATTTGGCAATAAAACGAATATAAAGGAAGACGGAAAGCTTTTAGCGACCAATATAGAAGACGCAGCAGTCACAGCTTCCCGGAGGCTCGATAGAATTCCTCAAAACATAGCCTGTATGAACCAGGCTGCACCCACCAGAAAGGTAAACACCGGGATTTATCATGGTATTGGGCGGATGTACGCATCAGGCACGACCTTCGACTCTTCGACCTTCTACCCTTCAACTTTCCCGTCAACACTTCCAGGACCTGTGGACACTGGAAGGTCTCCGACTTCAGCCTTTGACTAGTTAAAAAGTATCCTCTCGGGCGATTTCAGGGTTTCAGGATCAATCATAAAACAGGCATTGATTATTTTTATTCCGGTAAGCTTTTTCATGAGTGTGTGACGAAACTGCTCTGATTCATCTCCATATACCTGGAGGAAAAAATCAATATTTTTGAGTTCGGGGAATAAATAACCGGAGGGACTCAAATTGGAGATCAAATTGAATAATAGCAGGGTGCCGGCATCCTCAAAAGTGTAAACCGAAAAGTTCATATCTTCTTTCAATCTGGGATTGTAAACCACCAGATCCTCTGACTTAATAAATTTATATCCAAGGTCCTGATTCAGATTATAGCATAAAAAATAATCGTTTTCGTGAGAGGAGATACCCAGCAAAATGAATTTAAACTCAGGTTTGTACTGGAGTTTATGAGTTCGTGTTTTTTTCATGTCACAGGGTTTAAAAACGTTCTGGCTGGTCCTTTCCGGATTTCTGTCCGGTGTTTCCCGGAATTTCCTGATCCTTATGGATGGTTAAAAGAGCCTCCCGGGCGGCATTTTGTTCAGCTTCCTTTTTCGATGGGCCCTCACCTTGCCCAATAGTTTTGGTTTCAAGGCTTATGGATGAAGAAAAATGGCCGCTATTTTTCGAATCCTCTGTCATATGGGAGGTTTTGAAACAGATCTCCAGTTTATTCTTTTGTGCCAGTTCCACGATCTGACTTTTATAATCTGTTTCCTTGTGAATCAGCAGATGCAGTTCATGTAAATTTTTAATCAGGATCCGGAACACGAATTTCCGGACTGACCGGAACCCTTTATCCAGATATACTGCTCCGATCAGGGCCTCAACAGTATTTCCCAACAGGTCTCTTTTATGCTGGTTCTGATAAGCGGGTGGTTCAATGAACAGCAGGAGCTGCAAATCCTTACCAACGGAATTAAGATTGTCACGGTTTACGAGCTTGGCCCTGATTTTGGTTAGAAATCCTTCGCTTTGATGGGGGAATTCCCTGTAAAGCATATCCGTTATTACAGCTTCCAGGATGGCATCTCCGAGATATTCAAGCCTTTCATTATGGTTGTTTCCAGAGTTTTCAGTTACAGAAACTGAAGATTTGGGGATGAGGGCCTGTTGGTACACAGACAAATTACCGGGTCTGAATCCAATCAGATCCTTAATTTGTTTCTTGGAATATTTTGTGGCGGTGTAAGAACCAGGCAAAAAAATGGTAGTTAAGATTATTCTGAAAATTCCCTGAATATAACACTTGCATTATGCCCCCCAAATCCAAAGGTATTGCTGAGGGCTGTCCTGACCTGACGTTTCTGGGCTATTCCTACCGTCAGGTTCAGTTTTTCATCAATCTCCGGATCCGGATTTTTCAGATTGATGGTTGGTGGCACCGTATTTTCAGTTATGGCAAACAGTGCGGCAATGGCTTCAACAGCGCCGGCAGCACCCAGCAGGTGCCCGGTCATGGATTTGGTGGCACTGATGTTCAGCTCATATGCATGGTTTCCAAAAACCTCCTTGATGGCCTTCGCTTCGGAAATGTCACCCAAAGGAGTTGCGGTGCCATGTACATTAATGTAATCCAGTTCTTCCGGGGCCATTCCGGCATCTTCAAGGGCATTTCTCATAACCAGGGTAGCGCCCAGCCCATCGGGATGCGGAGCAGTAAGATGGAAGGCATCGGCCGACATACCGGTTCCAACCAATTCGGCATAGATCTTCGCCCCCCTCTTTTTTGCATGCTCCATATCTTCCAGGATGAGCACTCCTCCACCTTCACCCATAACAAATCCATCCCGGCTGATGTCAAACGGCCGGGAGGCTGATTTATACTCATCATTATTCGTTGACAGAGCCATCATGGCATTAAATCCTCCAACCCCAGGTTCGGTAATGGGGGCTTCTGAACCTCCGGCAATAAAAATATCCGCTTTCCCCAGCCGGATATAACTGGCTGCATCAATGATGCAATTGGTGGATGTTGCACAAGCTGAAACAATACCAAAATTGGGACCTCTGAAACCGTATTTCATGGATATATGTCCTGCAGCAATATCCGCAATCATCTTTGGAATGAAAAAGGGACTGAAACGGGGGATTTCACCTCCCCTCACAAATGCTTTTACTTCATCATGGAAGGTTTGCAAACCCCCAATGCCCGAACCGAAAATAACGCCGGCACGGTTATGATCCAGAGTATTAAGATCAAGCGCACTGTCCTTCATGGCTTCCTCAGTGGCAACCATGGCGAACTGTGCATACAGATCCAGCTTGCGTAGTTCCTTCCTGTCAAAGTGGTCTTTTGGATTAAAACTTTTGACCTCGCAGGCAAATTTGGTTCTGAATTTTTCTGTATCGAACCGGGTAATCCAGTCAATTCCACTGACACCATTACGGAGCCCTTCCCAGAATTCCTGAACAGAGCTTCCAAGCGGGGTAAGTGCACCCAAGCCTGTTACTGCAACACGCCTCAATTCCATAGGACAAATATATCTTACTTAACGTTTTCTTCCAGATGCTTTATGGCTTCTCCCACAGTGGCGATATTTTCAGCCTGGTCGTCAGGAATGCCAATATTGAATTCTTTTTCGAATTCCATTATTAATTCAACAGTGTCAAGAGAATCAGCTCCCAAATCATTTGTGAAACTGGCTTCCGGAGTGACTTCATTTTCATCAACACCCAATTTGTCTACGATGATTGCTTTAACTCTTGCTGCAATGTCAGACATGATCTTTAGTTTTAATTAATACTATGTTTTTAAACAATACGCTGCAAAGAAATGTATTTCAGGAAAATTTTTCAAACAAAAACGTTTTTTTTTACAATTGTTTGACAAAAATTCACCGGTTTTATGGAAATTCGTCATGGATTATGAAAGCTTAAATCTAATAAATTTTATGGGAATAAAAAGGATTGTAATATTGGCCTCGGGTTCGGGAACCAATGCCCGGAATATTATCGAATATTTTAACAAAACGGCCGGCAAGAAAGTTGGCCTTGTCTTGTCGAATAAATCCGATGCCAGGGTCCTGGGTCGTGCCCAAAAACTTCAGGTTCCAACCCGCGTGTTCAGCAGAACTGAATTTTACGAAACGGGTGAGGTATTGCAATGGCTGAAAGCCGAACACCCACACCTGATCGTTCTGGCCGGGTTTTTATGGCTGGTCCCTCTGAGCATCATCGCCGCTTACAGAAACCGCATCGTAAACATTCATCCGGCTTTGCTTCCTGAATATGGAGGTAAAGGCATGTATGGGATGCATGTTCACAGGACCGTACTGGATAATAAGGAAACCGAATCGGGGATCACCATTCATTATGTGAATGAAGAATACGATGCAGGAGATATCATCTTTCAAACTACCTGCAAGATCGACGCCGGTGAAACACCGGAATCCCTGGCCTCTAAAGTGCATCTGCTTGAATATGAATACTTCCCCAGGATTATTGATGAATTACTCGATGGTATTGAGTAAATGCATCATTACAAATTTCACTTTTTCAAAAACCGGTTTCCGTTCTTCCTGCACCGGCGCTACAGGTGGAGCTTTTACCCTGAGCGGATCTATGGCCCGGCCATTTCTGTAAAAACGAAAATCAAGATGGGGGCCGGTTGACAACCCTGTGCTTCCAACATACCCGATAATATCACCCTGTTTTACATATTTCCCCACCTTAATGCCGGATCCATACCTTGAAAGATGCAGATAAGCCGTTGTGTACACAGAATTATGTTTGATCCTGACCATACGTCCGGCCTGACTTTTATAACCCGTTTCAACAATCCGTCCGTCCCCAATGCTGTGTACCGGAGTTCCCACAGGGGCCGCATAATCCACCCCGCGGTGGGGCCTGCGGATTTTTAATATGGGATGCAGGCGGCTGTGGGAAAATCCTGAACTGATGCGTGAGAACCGTAGGGGCGCCTTCAGAAAGGCCTTCCTTAAACTGTTTCCATCCTGGTCGTAAAAAGCTTCCCGGCCATCCTGGATCAGGGGAATGGCATAAAATTCTTCGCCCGCATGTTTAAACCAGGCTGTTATAATGCGTGATATCCCAATGGATACCGAATCCACAAATTGCTCTTCATAAATCACTTTGAAAGAATCTTTCTTTTGTAAACCGAAAAAATCAATGGACCAGGCGTAGATTTCTGACAATTCAATGGCAAGATAGGGATTCAGGTTCTGGTCTTTCATGGTTTGCCACAGTGAATATTCAATGGAACCCGAGGCAATCTGAAATTTTGAAACCGTTTTTTTTGTGCCGGGAAGGATCTTCGGATCATTGCCCAGGTCAAACACATAATAATGCACGGGATCGTCAACATATACAAGAAACCTGACAGCCTCAAGGCTGTCCGTATCACGGAAAACATAGTAGTGGTTGCCCCTTTTTATTTTACGGAAGTCAAAAATTCCCTGCGAACTGTCAATAATGGGTTGCAACCGGAGGGAAGGTATGTTCAGCTTTTTGAAAATAGAACCCATATTTTCATTCCGGAACACCCTGTTTTTCTGAACTTTGTATGCCGATGTGTCAATGCCATACAAACCGGTAAATGCCGGCGGCGCAGGGATGGTGTCACTTTCTTTAATCACCGCTTCCTCAGCAGGACGGTAAGGTACACATCCATGGGAAAATATCAACATCCCCAGTAACATCAGGGACGGCACCAGAAATGAATATTTATTTGGGGACCTGTCCACTACCTGATCACAATATTTACAATCTTCTTGGGTACCACAATGACCTTTACAAGGGTCTTCCCTTCCAGCCATTTAGCAGCTTTTTCGTGGCCCAGGACGGCTTCTTCAACTTTTTTTGTGCCGGCGCCGGCAGGAAGCTCCAGCTTAAACCGCATTTTACCATTGAATGAAACGGGGTATTCAAAAATATCTTCTTTCAGGAATTCCTCGTTGAATTCAGGAAAAGGTTGATTTGCAATCGGGGGTGCCTGGCCCATACCTTCCCATAATTCTTCTGCAAGGTGGGGGGCAAAAGGAGCCAGTACCCTGGCAAATTGCAGGGCGGTTTCCCGGGTGACCCGGCCTTTTTTGATGCACAGGTTGGTGAAGATCATCATCTGTGATATGGCGGTATTGAACCTTAATCCTTCAATATCCTGTCCGGCTTTCTTTATGGTCTGATGGAGGACCTTTTTTATTTCCTTGTCCTCAGCACCCGTATGGATGTTGTTTTTGTCAGCAAAAAACCGGCAGGCCCTTCCCAGGAAGCCAAACACCCCTTTAACTCCCTGTTCCGACCAGGGTTTGGTAGCCTCAAGAGGTCCCATAAACATTTCATAAAGACGCAGGGCATCCGCCCCGTAACTGGCGACCACATCATCGGGATTGATCACGTTCTTAAGTGATTTCGACATTTTTGCAACGATCTGCTGCAGCTCTTCACCGGTGGTTGTATGAAAATATTTTCCATCCTTTTCCTCAACAAGATCGCCGGTTACTTTGGCCCCTGTGGCTGTTTCATAGGCAAAGGCCAGGATCATTCCCTGGTTGAAAAGTTTCAGATAGGGTTCATCGGTTGATACAATTCCGAGATCGAACAGCACCTTGTGCCAGAATCTGCTGTAAAGAAGGTGTAACACGGCATGTTCGGCCCCGCCAATATACAGATCCACGGGCATCCAGTAGGCTTCCTTTTCCTTCGAGAAGGGAGCCTCTGAGTTGTGAGGATCGATGTAACGCAGGTAATACCAGCATGAGCCGGCCCACTGGGGCATGGTATTGGTCTCGCGCCGGCCTGTTCTTCCTTTGCTGTCTGTTACATGAAGCCATGCGGTGGCATTGGAAAGGGCTGACTCTCCTTTCGCCCCGGGCTCATAATTATTCATTTCAGGCAGTTCAAGGGGCAGGTCCTTCTCTGGCATGATCTCTATTTCCCCGTCATCCCAGTGGATGACAGGAAAGGGTTCCCCCCAGTAGCGCTGACGGCTGAATAGCCAGTCCCGCATTTTGTAATTGGTCTTTTCAGCCCCCAGATGGTTTCCTTCCAGCCAGTCTATGGTTTTGCGAATGCCTTCATCTTTATTCAACCCGTTGATTTCCAGGCCGCTTTTTGTGCTTGCAGAGTTAATAAAGGTCCCGTCTCCTTCCCAGCATTCTTTTCCATCAAGGATCTTATCGCGTGTTTCCTGATCCACTCCTTCAGGGTCCAGTATGGGTTGGATGGGCAAATTAAATTTATTGGCAAATTCAAAATCCCTCTGGTCGTTGGAGGGAACGGCCATAATGGCACCTGTACCGTAGCCGGTAAGTACATAATCGGCGATCCAGATGGGGATCTTTTCAAGGTTTACGGGATTGATGGCATGGCTTCCTGTGAATACCCCGGTTTTTTCCCTGGAAAGGTCGGTGCGGTCGAGTTCCGATTTGAGTGCCGATTTGCTGATATAATCTTCAACTTCCTTTCTTTTACCTGTTGTCGTAAGATCTTTTACCAGTTCATGTTCCGGGGCAAGGACCATATAGGTGGCGCCAAACAGGGTGTCCGGCCGGGTTGTAAACACCCGTAATTTATGATTAAGCCCTTCAATCTGAAAGATCACCTCTGCTCCCGTGGACTTACCGATCCAGTTTTTCTGCATGTCCTTAATGCCTGCCGGCCAGTCCAGTTTGTCCAGTCCTTCAAGCAGTCGTTCGGCATACAGTGGGATGCGCAGCATCCATTGTTTCAGGTTCCGTTTGCTGACCGGGTTTCCGCATTTTTCGTGGCTACCATCTGTAAAGACTTCCTCGTTGGCACATACGATCTGGCAGTGCTCACAATACCAGACACTGGCATCGGCATAGTAGGCCAGACGTTTGGAGGCCATGTATTCATTAACAGCAGCCTCGCCTTTTTCTTTTATTTCATTGGGGACAGTCAGTTCATTGATGGGCCGTCCTTTTTGGTTTTCTTCATCAAACCAGGTGTTGTACAGCTTAATAAAAATCCACTGGGTCCACTTAAAATACCCGGGATCGGTGGTGTTAACTTCACGGTCCCAATCATAACCGAGACCGAGTGATTTGATCTGTCTCCTGAAGGTGTCGATATTATTTTTTGTGGTGGTGGCAGGATGGGTTCCTGTTTCAATGGCATATTGTTCGGCCGGCAGCCCAAAGGCATCCCATCCCATGGGGTGGAGCACGTTGAAGCCTTTCATTTTCTTATAGCGGGCCACGATATCGGTAGCGGTATAACCTTCGGGGTGACCTACATGCAGTCCGCTTCCGGAGGGGTAGGGGAACATATCGAGAATGTAGAACTTGGGTTTGGCAGGGTCCATCTCCACCTTAAAGGTTTTGTTTTGTTCCCAGTATTGCTGCCATTTTTTCTCTATTTCGGTGAACTTGTATTCCATATAATTACCGCTGTGGAGTGGGTTTGAAGGTTCAAGCTGCGAAATTATGAAAACTTATTGAATTATGGCATTTGGGTGGGATATAACGAATGAAATGCTGAAAATGTGTATTTTTGCCTCTGTTCCGGTCCCGTAGTTCAAATGGATAGAATGCCAGATTCCGGTTCTGGTGGTTGTGGGTTCGAGTCCCGCCGGGATCACTAGCAAATCAAAGCGGTGCAATCAAGACAGAAG
>CAYOFK010000130.1:0-8661 GCA_964403185.1 uncultured Rikenellaceae bacterium
AACAATAAAGATTATGGAATACCCGGGAACTAATTCTTCAGATGGCTTAAAAGCACTTTGGCATTTTCCATTGCAGCATCTGTCAGCTCCTTGCCACTCAGCATCTTGGCAATCTCCATGATCCGTTCATCAGGGGTCAGCAGCCGGATGTGTGTATGAGTGGCATCTTTTCCTTCGGTCTTGTACACCTTGTAATGGCGTCCGCCTTTGCATGCAATTTGCGGCAGGTGTGTGATGTTTACAACCTGCATGGTCTCCGACATTTTTGAAATGATCTCTCCTACCCTGTCAGCAATATCCCCGGAAACTCCGGAATCGATCTCATCAAAAATAATGGTTGGCATGTCCAGCGACCTTGTTATCAGGGATTTGAGACTTAACATAACCCTGGACAATTCCCCGCCTGAAGCAATTTTTTTCAAATCCTGGGGCAAGGTGTTTTTATTTGCCGAAAATAAAAAGTCAATGGCATCGGCTCCGTGGGATGTCAATTCTGAGGTTTTCATATGCTGCACAGTGAAACGTGCAAAAGGGATCCCCAGTTGCTGCAAAATACCAACCACCTCCTTTTCAATTCCTGGAATGACTTCCTGGCGGCTCTCAGAAAGTTTCTGTGCCAATTGGTTCAGGATGTTCCTCTTCTCTGTCAGTCGCTGCTGCAATTGTGCCAGGCGTTCATCCTGGTTAGAGATCCCCCGGATCTTGTCATCCAGTTCTTTTTGAACAGCCAGAAGCCCCTCAAGATCATCCACATGATGCTTTTGCTCCAATGCATAGAGCATATCCAGCCTTTCCCTGACAAATTCCAGGCGTCCGGGTTCGTGATCCAGGTTTGAACCTGAATGGGCCACCTCGGAAGACAGATCCTGCAATTCGATCTCAAGACTGGAAAACCGTTCCAATAACTCATTAGCCGGGGCATAGAAAGAGCTGATCCGCTCCAATAGTACCCGGATCTCTTTAATGCTGCCCAGCACATTCACCTCCTGGTCAGACAGCAGGTGGTTTATCTTCGATAATGCCGAGCTGATCTCCTCCGAGTGGCTCAGCACATCAGCTTCCCGTTCCAGCTCAACCTGTTCGCCCTCAACCAGTTTAGCAGCGACCAGTTGATCCAGTTGAAACTGGAAATAATCCAGGTCTGACTGGTTCTTTTCACTCAGGGTTTTAAGACTGACGTATTCCGATTCCAGTTTGCGGTACTGAATGAATTCGTACTTGTAATCGTGAAGCAGGGCATTATTGCCAGCAAAGGTGTCCACAACCTGGAGCTGAAAATGGTTGGTACCCAGAAGAATGTTCTGATGCTGCGAATGGATATCCATGAGTTTCATGCCCAGATCCCTGAGGACATTAAGGTTCATCGGCGTATCATTTATAAACGCACGGGATTTACCATTGGAATTTATTTCTCTCCTCAGTGTGGTCTGTGGGTCATAATCCAGGTCATTCCTGGTAAAGAATTCTTTGAGCTGGTTTTTTCCAATATCAAAAACACCCTCAACAATGCATTTCTTTGTCTTGTCAAGCAGAACCTGTGTATCGGCCCGCTGTCCAAGAATCAGGGACAGGGCTCCCAGAATGATGGATTTTCCGGCCCCGGTCTCTCCTGAAATAATGGTCAGTCCATGGTGGAACTGAATATCCAGCTCGCGGATCAGTGCATAATTCTGAATTTCCAAAGATTTGATCATTGCGTTTGCCCCCGGTCTGATCGACTGATAAAGCTATGTAAAAAGGAGGTCATGAGCAACAATTCAGATACCCGACTCCAGAATCTGCTCATATTTCCTGATGTTTGACGGATCAATTTCCTTAAGAATGGACACAACCCGGCGCTTCCTGTCAGGAAATGCTTCTGAAAAAATGAATACAAATTCATCGACTTTAGCGTCCAGGATCACCTGTAGAAGGAACATATAAGGATCGGGTTTATTCCGGTAAACGGTCCTGAGATAGTTAAGACTTTCCTCAATTTTATTCCGGCTGGTATTCACATTGTTTTCGAAATTATCCAGTCCGAGGCGGTGGTATTCATATAAAAACTGCCGCACCGGTTTGTAGTTATCATTCAAAAGATTCTGGATCAGCCAATACCGGTTCCTGTTCCCTGATGATCCGATCGCTTTCCAGCCTGCTTCAGGAGCATTCTGTGCATTCATCACAATGGCCTCGGCTTTCTGCAGGTATTCTGTTCCCCCCTCCCTTGAAAATGAATCGTAATCCAATCCGATTATGATGTAGGCATAGTAGGCCAACACCGACAGCAGGTTGGAGACGTGTTGCGTTTCATCAAACTGCATTGGCTGGAATTCAACGTAGCGGAATTCAAAATTATTGTCAACATGATTCAAGATGGTTGTATTATACGTTGAATTGTATACCGGCCGCCTTGATTGCACATTGATGGTTCCCCTGAATTGGTCGCCGGCCACCTGTTCTGTAATATTTATCATCACATTGCACTCAATGCGTTCGTGTATGTCATATTTATGGTCGGTCCAGTTATTATCATTCATGAATTCATGGATGGCTGTTTGGAGAGTCTTGAAAATCTGCCGGTTAGATCCCTGTATCTGCTGGGTCACCACCTGGACATTGCAATTCAGCTCCTGGGCATGAAGTGGAAATACAACCACCAGCATTCCGGTTAAAAAGGCCATCCATATATTAACTTTCCGAAGATCCATCAAATAAAAAACTGTGAAACAGGAATAAAATTGTGTTTAAGCCAGAGTTGAAATAACCTCCGAAATATCCTGCGCCACTTCAGATTTGGATTTAAGCGGGTACCGGTTAACTGACCCTTCTTTGCTCACAATGGTAATTTTATTGGTATCATATCCAAAACCGGCACCCGGATCATTCAGTGAATTCAGCACGATCAGGTCAAGATTTTTGGATTTCAGTTTTTTCCTGGCATTTTCAAGTTCATCCCGGGTTTCCAGTGCAAATCCCACGAGCCATTGTTTTGTGGTTTTCATCTGCCCCAAAGCCGCGGCAATGTCTTTAGTTGGTTTCAGTTCAACAGAAAGAGATCCGCCGGTGCGCTTTGTTTTTTGGCTTTCCCTTTTCAGGGGGGTGAAATCGCTCACTGCAGCAGTCATAATGGCGCCATCCATTTCAGGAAATATCCGGATACAGGTTTCATACATTTCCCGGGCGGAAATTACATTATATACTCTGGCATTCCCCTGAACGGTTTGACCGGCAACCGGTCCGAGAACCAGGTGCACTTCAGCCCCCATCCGGGTTAATGCTTCCACCAGGGCCAATCCCATTTTACCACTCGAAAAATTCCCGATGAAACGGACCGGATCGATGATTTCGTAGGTAGGTCCCGCGGTAACTAAAACTTTTTTATTTTTCAGGGGGCGGGCCTGGTTTTTTTTTTTTGATTTTTCATTGAGAACTTCGGACACTTTCTTAACGATAGCCCCGGGTTCTTCAAGTCTTCCCTTGCCGGTCAGTCCACTGGCCAGTTCTCCTGTGCCTGTATCAAGTATAAGGTTTCCAAACGATTCAAGGGTTTTCAGGTTTTTTTGAGTGGCCGGGTGTTGAAACATATCCAGGTCCATGGCAGGGGCAACCATTACCGGGCAACGGGCTGAAAGGTACACTGCCAGAAGCAGGTTGTCTGCCCGGCCACTGGCCATTTTTGACAAGGTATTGGCTGTGGCAGGTGCGATCAATAACAGGTCGGCCCATAATCCCAGATCCACATGGCTGGTCCAGTCGCCTGATTTTTGTTCAAACATATCCACCAGGACCGGATTGCCGGAGAGTGTGGACAGTGTAAGCGGGGTAATAAATTCCTTTGCAAAAGGCGTCATGATCACTTTCACCCCGGCCCCGCTTTTTACAAGTAACCGGACCAGGTATGCAGCCTTATAGGCAGCGATGCTGCCCGTAATTCCCAGTATGATCTTTTTGCCTTTCAGCATAGCAGACAGATATTGCTGTCAGAGGGTCTATTCCTTCTTGTTTTCAGGAAATCTGTAGTAAATCCCGTTCTCATAGAACTCCTGTAATGCAATCAGTGAAGGTTTGGGAAGCTTCTCATAAAATTTTGAGATCTCAATCTGCTCACGGTTTTCAAACACTTCCTCCAGGTTATCAGTATAATAGGCAAATTCTTCCAATTTGCGATTCAACTCATGCTTGATCTCCACTGAAATCTGGTTGGCTCTTTTTGCACATATCACAACGCTTTCATAAATATTTCCCGTTGTACTGTCCAATTCCCTCATGTTCTTGGTCATTGTTGTTAAGGGAGCCTTGGTTTTCTTATAATCCATGTTATAGTTGTTTTACTTATTAGCTAAAAATTCCATCGACAGGTTATAAAACCTCTCTGCTTCCCTCCTGAATGCACTGTCAGGAAACTCATCGATAAAGGTATAATATTCATCAATAGTGTCCTGATACCGTTCTGCCTGTTTGGTACGGATACTGTTTTTTGCCAGAAGGTATGAAGATCTCAGTTTTAAATAAATGAGTTCTTCCCTGTATTTTGTGTCGGGATAATCCTGCAAACTGTTTTTTATTGAAACAATGGCCGATTTATATTTCTCGAGGTTGTAGTATAATCTTGCTTCCAGGACAGCCTTTTCAACAAGATTTTCCTCCATTTCAAAAATAAGTTTGTCTGCTTCTTCAATACGGCTGCTTAAGGGCCAGCGGTTCTTAAACAAAGTAAATGCACCAATAGCCTGAAGGGCATTGGTCTGATCCAGTTCGGGCCTGGCAGTGAGTTTATAATAGCAATAGGCTCCCATGAAATCGGCTTCTTCGGCTCTTGGACTGTTGAAATAATTGGCCACAAAGGTCCGGTAGTAATGACCTGCCATCACGTAATCCCGCATTTCATAATAACATTTGGCCTGAAGGTATCCCACCTCTTCGGATTTCCGGGTCCCTTTTATCCGTGGTATGATCTGCTCAAACAGGGTTACAGAACGAATGTACTGCCCCTGCTCATAATATTCAAGAGCCTTTTCATACTTGGCTTCAACATCATTGCCTTTCAATAATTTTTCATATTCACCACAGGATGAAAATGCAGAAATCATGAATAACATTATAAATATGTTCCTGAGCATTTTTTGAAACATTTTGCAAATGTATGCTTTTCCTCTTAAATAATGAAAAACAATTTTATTTACAAATTTACCTACCTTTGCATTAAATTTACTAACAAAAACTAATTCACTGTGGATATTTTCGACAAGATCAAGATGAATAGGGGAGCTTTAGGACAATACAAAAAGCTGGGACATGGATATTTTATGTTTCCAAAACTTGAGGGAGACATTGCACCGCGCATGATATTCAGGGGAAAGGAAGTCCTTACATGGAGCCTGAATAATTATATTGGATTGGGAAACCATCCGGAAGTAAGGAAAGCGGACGCTCAGGCTGCTAAAGATTATGGAATGGCCTATCCCATGGGAGCCCGTATGATGTCGGGACAAACTGCAAAGCATGAGGAACTGGAAGCCAAACTGGCAGCCTTTGTTGGAAAGGAACGCGCCTACTTGCTGAACTACGGGTATATGGGAATGACCTCAATCATCGACTCCCTCGTTGACCGCAAGGATGTAATTGTTTATGATTCAGAATCGCACGCCTGCATCCTTGACGGATTAAGAATGCACCTGGGCAAACGTTTTGTGTACCCTCATAACAATATGGATAATCTTGAACGGGAACTGGGCAGGGCAACCAAACTTGTTGAAAAATCCGGTGGTGGAATATTGGTCATTACCGAGGGTGTGTTTGGCATGGCGGGCGATCTGGGAAATCTGAAAGCCATGGTCAAATTAAAAGAGAAATTCAATTTCCGCCTCCTGGTGGATGACGCTCACGGATTCGGGACCATGGGAAAGACCGGGGCCGGCACCGGTGAACACCTGGGCGTTCAGGATGGTATTGATGTCTATTTTGCCACCTTCGCAAAAGCCATGGCAGGAATCGGTGGATTTGTAGCCAGCAATGAGGATGTGGTTGATTACCTGCAATACAATATGCGGTCTCAGATCTTCGCCAAGTCCCTGCCGATGCCTATGGTTATTGGTGCAATTAAACGTCTCGAACTGCTTCAGTCGGAACCCTGGCTGAAGGACCAATTATGGAAGGTGGTCCGTGCCCTGCAGTCCGGTCTTAAAGAAAAGGGGTTGGACCTTGGTGTCACAGAATCACCTGTAACTCCGGTGTTCCTTAAAGGAGGCCTGCAGGAGGCCACCAATATCATCGTGGCCCTGAGGGAGGATTTCGGGATCTTCTGTTCCGTTGTGATCTATCCTGTTGTTCCAAAAGGCGTGATCATGCTCAGGCTCATACCAACCTCCATGCATTCTCTCGAGGACGTTGACTATACGATCAATGCCTTTGAAAAAATGAAAGAAAAACTGGATGCAGGAATGTATTCCAGGGAGGTGTACGCTAAAATCGACTAGTAAGATAGCGTTCTGCATCAATGGCAGCGCGGCATCCCGTGCCGGCAGCTGTAACAGCCTGACGGTACGTGGAGTCCATAACATCACCACAGGCAAACACCCCATCCACATTGGTTTTTGATGTATCGGGAACGGTATTGATATAACCCACATCATCGGTTTCAAGATAGGGCTTAAAGATCCCGGAATTCGGAGTGTGGCCAATAGCCAGAAAGAAACCGCTGATATGTATCTTCACTTCCTTTTCATCCGGCGTCCCCATCTTGTGGATGAGGAGGGCGCCTTCCACACCATTTTCACCAAAAAGATCTTTTACATTGTGTTCAAACATCATTTCGATGTTGGGTGTATTGAGCACCCGTTCCTGCATGACCCTTGAGGCCCGCATGTGGTCCTTACGGACGATCAGGTAAACTTTATTGCACAGACCTGACAAATACAGGGCCTCCTCCGCTGCGGTATCGCCTCCCCCAACAACGGCCACATCTTTTCCTTTATAGAAAAACCCGTCACAGGTGGCACAGGCCGATACTCCCTGACCGGCATATTTGGTTTCTGCTTCAATGCCCAGATACTTTGCTGTGGCACCGGTGGCCACGATCACCGCCTCTGCCTCAATGGTTTTTTTATTATCAATGATCACCCGGTGGGGTGTTGTTGAGAAATCCACGGCAGTGGCCACGCCCCACCGTATATCGGTACCAAATCGTCCGGCTTGTTTTTTCAGATCTTCCATCATCACAGGTCCGGATACACCCTCAGGGTAACCCGGGTAGTTTTCAACTTCAGTGGTGGTGGTAAGCTGGCCGCCAGGCTGCATACCTTCGTACATCACAGGGTTCAGATTGGCCCGGGCGGCATAAATGGCAGCCGTATAACCGGCGGGACCCGAACCTATGATCAGGCATTTCAAGCGTTCGGCTTCACCTTCGGTTTTTTGTTTTTTCTCATCCTCTCCGGGCTTATCCATAGGTTTAAATAATTCCATGACAGGTTGTTATAATTTTAAAAATGTTAATAGCATTTATGTTATGGCGTACAAAATTAACAAACTCATCCGACATAAGTGTCGTTTGCCCGACAATATCCATACCAAATTAAAACACCTGAAAATTTTGCAGTTCGTTGTCAGATTTTTAATTTTGTGCCCGCTGCAGGACGCAGGTATCGGGATGTAGCTCAGCCAGGTTTAGAGTACTCGTCTGGGGGGCGAGGGGTCGCGAGTTCAAATCTCGCCATCCCGACAAAAGCAAAAAAGGCCAGGACACCACAGGTGGCCTGGTTTTTTGTTTTAAGAAACGTCAAAAACGGGTTTTTGTAAGTGAACTTAAAATAAAAATAACAGTGCCGGAGGCAATGGCCTTTTTTGCTTTTAGTTTCAACCCAAACCGGGATCATGCCGAACGCAGTGAGGCATAATCTTGGCCATCCCGACAAAAGCAAAAAAGGCCAGGACACCACAGGTGGCCTGGTTTTTTGTTTTAAGAAACGTCAAAAACGGGTTTTTGTAAGTGAACTTAAAATAAAAATAACAGTGCCGGAGGCAATGGCCTTTTTTGCTTTTAGTTTCAACCCAAACCGGGATCATGCCGAACGCAGTGAGGCATAATCTTGGTCATCCCGACAAAAGCAAAAAAGGCCAGGGTGCAGTGAAACGAAGCCCTGAGTTAAATGGCATTAATATTAATTAAGGGCTGAAAGCCCGACAGGTAATCGATTATAAAATCATGCCTAAAAGTTTATTTACACTGCGTATTTTCACCCAAAAATGGCGTGCCACTCAGCACAGGTGCCGCTCGAAAAGATTTACATTCTTACATCATTGGAACATTATCAAATACCGGTTCATATTTAAATAAAATACATCGAGGCTTTGATTTCAACATAGAAGACAGCCCCTCTGCAGATACCCGCCTAATGTTCATCCAGGTAACAATTTGGCATCCGGCCCCCATAATCATAACAATACGAACATCCACGTCCGCTCATCGGTCCGTACAGACTGAGTATCCCATTCTTTATGAATCATTTTTGATATATATAAAGGATATTCAGATCTTAATATTACCTTTATGCTATAAAAAGAGGAATAAACGATCTGTGAATTTGTATAATCATTCCATTTAAGTGTCTGATTCCCGGAACATGCATGGCGGAGTTAAACCTTAATAAAAGACTGAAATATGAGCATTCCATTAATATT
>CAYOFK010000131.1:0-8640 GCA_964403185.1 uncultured Rikenellaceae bacterium
GATTCCGTATCAAGTACGGAATGATGCCATTATGTTGCTTTTGAGACAGCCCCAGAATGGAGATAAACATCCGGGGCCCATAATCATAACAAAGGCAGCCAAACAACATTTGACTGCCTTTCCGATTTGTCCTAATATACCGGTCGAACTTCTTTTACTTCTCCTTATTACCGCTTTTATCCGGGAAAGGCGGGATTGGAGGTATGTTTCCTTTATAATTCTTTATTTCCCCAAGGATGACCTCAATGGCTTTGTCAAGCTGGTCATCCTGCCCCTGGTAAAGTTGATACGGATCATTTTCAACGATAATATCCGGGGTCACTCCTTCTCCTTCAATGATAAATCCACTTCCGTCTTTTGCGAAAGGTGCATAGGATGGCACAATCACTGAACCCCCATCAATAAAAGGCAGAGACCCGCTGTATCCAACAACACCGCCCCAGGAACGGGTGCCAATGGTTGGTCCAATTTCCCTGACCTGGAACCTGTAGGGGAACAGATCTCCGTCTGAAGCCGAATACTTATCCAATAGCGTAACTTTGGGACCGAGGTGCATGCCGGTTGGATTGGTGTTACCCTCTTTCATTCCGGTACTCATTGTGGCATAGGTCATTTGTCTGAGCAGTCTTTCAATGATCATGGGAGACACGTTACCACCCCCATTGCCGCGTACATCGATGATCAACCCTTTTTTTGTGAGTTGCGGATAAAAATGTTTTACGAATTCATTCAGGCCTGAAGGTCCCATATCAGGAATATGGATATATCCGACTTTTCCATCCGTGGTTTTGTTAACATAGGCGATGTTGTCCTGTACCCAGTTGTAATAGTACAGATTGGATTCATCGGAGATGGGTTTTACCAGGATCTTCCTGCTGCCATCCATACCGGGCCTGGAATTGATGGTGAGTTCCACTTCAGTGTTTGCTTTACCGGTGAGATCTGTAAAGATATTGCTCCAATTCTTTGTGTTTATGCCGTCAACAGCAAGGATAAAATCACCATCTTTTACATTCAGGCCAATCTCGGTAAGCGGAGAACGCAGACTGGAACTCCAGTTCGCTCCCTTGAGGATTTTATCAATTCTGAAATAACCCGAAGAAGCATCCCTTGAAATTTTTGCTCCCAGAAGACCCGTCTGGATACGCTTTGGCATCGGTCTGCTGCCATTGTTAATGTAGCAGTGCCCGGTACTTAGTTCGCCAACCATTTCACCCATCAGGTAGGTAAGGTCTGAGCGATGAGCCACATAGGGTACTAAAACACTGTATTTGTCGAAAATGGACTCCCATTCCACACCATGCATATTTGATGCGTAGAAATAATCTCTGTAGTATCTCCAGGCTTCCCTGAACATTTGTTGCCATTCCTTTTTATAATCGACATAAACTTTCATTCCGGATTGGTCAATACTTTCATCAAGCATGATCTTTCCGGAAGGCGTATTGATCACTCCCCATTTTCCATTTTGCCTGACCAGCATCTTTTTCCCACTGGAAGAAAAAACATATTGAATTCCACCGGCCAATTCTGTCTCTTTTTTCTTCTTCAGATCGAACATTTTTGTCTGGGTGCCACCACGGCTGGCTGAAGACCGCTCCATGTAGTAGAGCTTATCTTTAATTCCCACAACATTGAAATAATTGGAGGCTCTAACAGGGAGGGAGATAACACGGTCTTGAATGCCCTCTATATCCACAGTAATACTTTTATCTGCACTTTTGTCTCCATTGGATTCATCATCGGAAGGATTCAATTCTACCTTATCGTCTACCAGCGCAAAAGGAGATGGAGTATCCTTTGAGAGGGTTACCAGGTATATCTTACTCATATCTGTATAGGCATGATTCCATTCAGTTTGACTATAGAAAGGATTAAAATCCCTTGCGGAAACAAATATCAGGTATTTACCATCGGAGCTGAAACTTGGATTTACCGAGTTATACCATCCTTCCGTGACCTCATAGGATTCGCCTTTGGCTACATCGTAAAGCCTGATCCTGGTCATGTCCTTTTGGGGTTTTGTAAACGCAATCCATTTGCTGTCTGGGGACCAATTGAAACTAAAAAAGGGAGAACGCTCACTTTCATCCACGATGGTTACTTTTCCCGATTCTATATCAACATATTTTAATTGTTGTTTTTTATCAATGTAGAGGATCTTCTTGCTGTCGGGAGACCATTCGTAACCGAGGATGTATGAGCTTGAGTTTTGAGTCAGCTGAACCGGGTTCTCAGACCCGTCATGTTTCATCATGTATAGTTCATATTCCCCTGTTTGGTCTGACAGGTAAGCTATATAGTTCCCGTCGGGAGACCAATCTGCATTTAATTCATGAATACCTGGTGTTCTGGTCATATTTTTAGTCACCCCGTTCTTTGCCGGGAGATTAAAAATCTCACCACGTGCTCCAAATATGACCCTTTCCCCATTAGGAGACAGGTCTGCGACATTGATTTGCATGCTTACATCCTTGATCTCATTCCGGGCAAAAATGTGATCATCGGCAATGGAAATGTTAACTTTTTCTGCCTCTTTACTTTTTGGATCAAAAAGGTAAATATATCCACCTTTTTCAAACACGATGGCGTCACGGGAATGAGATGGGAACTTGATATCATAATCAACAAAATCAGTAACTTTAGTGGTAGCCTGGGTTTTGGTATTATAAACAAACAAATTCATTGTACGGTCACGGTCGGAAAGGAAGTATATCTCATCACCAATCCACATGGGAATGATATCCTGAGCGAGATGGTCCGTGATTTTGGTTGCTGTTTTTGATTTGAAGTCAAAGATCCTTATATCATCGGTCATCCCTCCCTTATAATATTTCCAGGTCCTGAATTCCCGGAATACCCAGTTAAACGCCAGTTGGGTACCGTCCGGGGAATAACTGCAAAACCCTCCGTCGGTAAGAGGTAATTCCCGGGGCATGCCTCCCTCTTTTGAAACTTTAAAAAGCTGTCCTTTGAACGGATTAAAGGATTGATTCCTGGACCTGAATATGATATCCTTACCATCCGGCGTCCAGCCCATTACAATATTGTTTGGGCCCATTCTGTCTCCAATATCATCGCGCCCCAAAGTGGCCGTGTAGGTCAGCCGTTCCGGAACGCCACCGGTTGAGGGAATTAAAAAAACTTCGGTATTTCCATCATACTGCCCGGTAAATGCGATGTATTTACCGTCGGGTGAAAACTTTGGAAACATTTCGTATCCGTTATGCGTTGTAAGTTTCCGGGCTAAACCACCGGCAGCATTTACAGAATATAAATCACCCCCATAACTGAAAGTGATCTGGTCTTTATGAATGGTGGGAAATCTAAGTAACCGGGCTTCATTTTGTGCATTAAGGGAACCTAATGTAATACATGAAACAATTAAAAAGTAAGTGAATCTTTTCATCAGTTAAAATTTTATTTATTAATAGTCAGATGCAACTCGCACCACGAAATTGGTCATGCCACACAGTGTGTTAAAACAGAAAAAATTTATAATGCCCGTTTCATGGGTATCTGATTAACCGGGAGTTTTATTTTTTAGATTTTTGGGTTTGTATCGAGTCAGACAAGGGATGTTCTTTTATGTACAGGTCATGCTGGGGAAATGGAATGGTAATTCCTTCCTTTTTAAAAGCCTTATCAATAGCTGCAGCCACCCGGCTTCTTAAGGACTGTCCGCCTTCAAACTGAGGATAAAAAAACAACAATCTGAAATCAATGGAACTTTCCCCATATTCTTTGAACCAGACGTAAGGAGCCGGATCTTCCATTACCTCTTCAAAAGATTCCGCACTTTCTTTCAGGATATGCATGACCTTTTCAATATCGCTTCCGTAAGCCACTCCAACCTCAATCTCAAGCCGGCGCATTTTATTCGACAGGGTAAAGTTTATTACTTCATTGGAAGTAAGGTTGCCATTGGGAACAATGACCTCTGACCGGTCAAAGGTAAGGATCACACTGGCCCTTATGCCAATGCGTTTTACGGTTCCCTCAAGTGTTCCGACCTTTATAATATCCCCAATCTGTATGGGGCGTTCAAACAGAAGTATGAGCCCTGAAATGAAATTATTGACCACATTTTGCAAACCAAAACCAATACCAATTCCAAAAGCTCCAAAGAGTATGGTAAGCCTGCTCAGTTCTAATCCGGCGGCAGCAGCTGCTATTAAAAACCCAATAGTAATTACGGAATAACGCACCAACAATGATATGGTGCGCGGCAAACCCCGTTCAAGTTTCAATGGTGGCAAGACATCCTCTTCAAGAACCGCTCTTACAATCTTTGACAGGAATATTGTGATCCAGATGGTCACAAAAAAGATGATCAGGTTGCCAGGGGAAAATTTAACTTCTCCAACCTCAAAACCAAATTGCCAGATTGAGGCAATCAATCCCAGGGCCGGGCTGTCAATACGGAAGATTTGAAGTATGATATAAAGCCAGAATGTAAAGGTGATGGCAAGCACCAGGTTGTTTATCCAGGTAATGATCTGGGTTGAGAATTTTTCAACCACATGGAGTTTTCTGAAAAGATCTGAGTACATAGAAAATTCCACAAATCCGGCCAATATGATGACTCCCCCATAAAACAAAAGGATGGAATAAAACGACCAGATAAGGCTTTCAACAATAAACTCACCTAAAATATAATAGCCGGTAATATTTGCAATAACTGAGATGCATAGCAATAACATTGATATATAAACGAAGAAAACCAAAAACTGCTGGACATAGTTGCGGTAGAACAGTCCTTCAAGTTTTCGCTGTTTTACAATTTTATAACAACCTGTAAGAATTATAAGGGAAATAATAAGATCGCTAAGCCTGTCAAAAACAGATGGGTATAATATAAAATCAGAGGCCCTGGAAAAAAGGATCAATACAGCCAGTGCATAAATGTACCAGTCCAGTTTTCTGTAAAAAACAGAGGGTATGATGGTTACAACCGGTATCAGAAGAAGGGTTAGAACAATGCTTTGAAAAATAACGGGAGACTGAGGATAGATTATAAAGCTAAGTATTAGCGCAACAAACAATGCTGCAAGAAAAGGTTTATTAAGAATTTTTAAAAACCGGTCCCTGAACTTGAGTTCAAGGTCCTCCATCTCCTTACTGAAATTCTTTCTGGCCAGAAAAAACAGGCCCCAGAGTAAAAAAAATATGATGGAGTGTGCAAAAAAGTTAATCCTGGAGTCCCTCATGAATTCAGAAAATGGAATGAGGTTTCTTTTCAGATTATCTTTCATGCTCCCCAGCATTTCTTCATCCTGTAATTTCTGTTTCAAAGCCGGAATAATCCAGGGGCCCCTGGAGTTCATCATGGTGGTTTCAGCCAGTCTGAGTTTACTGTTAGCGACCTCAATTTTTACGTCAGTAAGAATTGTTGCATCCGTGATCTTTTCCAGATAACTGAGTATGGTTCTGCTTTTCAGGTTAATGGCGTCCTGGATCAGCCCAACATTTCGTATGAAGTCCTGTACCTGCCTTCTGACACTTTGAGGGACTTCATCCCCCAGTAAGGCATCCAGGGCTCTTTCCCAAAGATCTCTGATTTCGCTGGCGGTTTGTTTATGATCCTGCAAGTTACTTAGCACTATATCCATACGCTCATGTATGGTGGCTAGTTGGTTCTTTTTCTGATTCCATAAATACAAATTGCCCTGAAGATTTTTACTATCAAGAGCTGTATCACTGGTCTTCTGTTCAGATTTAAAGGTTTCAAAATGCAAAAGGAAAGTATCAAGTTCAGATTTCAGGTTCTTCATATCTCTGTCGGATATGATGGAGTTTTGGAGGTTCCTTAAGGCAATGCTCGCCTCTGGCAGCCTCTTGTTGATCTCGGTAGCAGGAATGATCTCCGGAGGCGCCTGGATCGTATCTGTTGTTGACGGGTCCTGCTGGTTTTCCTGGGCTGAAAGTGTAAATGAAGAGATAAAACAGGTCAGAAAAACAACCGGGAGGATCAGTGCTCTGCACAGAATTATTCCCTTATGAAATTGTTTGCTCATTATCTGATAGTACTAATGTGTTCTGCGAAGCTAAGATATTCTTTTTTTTTGTGAGTAAGAATAGATGAGAACACCGCTTATTATTAATAATTCTCCGGGAATAAAAAGCCACCAGAGAAATTTACCGGGTATATATGATGTCACTGCCTGAATGAACCCTATATCTGAAATTTTCGGACCGCCACTTCTGAATACTCCTTCCTGTATCATCAGATCGGAATAATTGTATATGAAACTGCAGAAAATCAGGAAGGCACCTGAAAAAATCAAAATCCAGGACAACCCTCCGGGTTTCACCTGATCATTCTTACGGAGAATGATTTCCAGAGCAAACCAAACCATGGTGGCGGCGCAAATCAAAGGGGCCAGTACCGGTCCCAACCAGACTACCGGTATCAGGAATAAGACATCCCAGGTAAGCAAGGATCCGGGCCAGTCTAAAAAGGCTTTCAAGCCTGCATAATAGAATATATCCCATATACCGAAAGCCAGGAGGAACCAGGCAAATCTTTCAAGCCGGGTCCGGCCGGCAAGAATGCCGGCACCGGCCAGCATGATCAGTGTTGTAAGTTCACGGACCAATTCAATACCAAATATTTTTTCAGGCAGTAATTTCAGGGGAAATGTAAATCCCTCCGGATAATATAATTCCCTTATATAAACCACAACGGTGGCTTCAAGAAAACCCATTGCAATTGAAAAAATGATCAGGGTAATGAGTTTTCTGAGAATATGCGTAGCATTCATAAATGGTATTGACTCAATTGATTATTCCCGGGATGATTCATTTTTAAAAATACGGGAAATTAATATAAAAGTCAAAAATCCGGGGTGGTCTTGTCCGGTGTGCCAGACACGGACCAGAAATCCCGGATTGATTGTAGTATTGTTAATGAGATAGCTGTCAGTTATACCTGCAAGTAATTGATAATCATTGCCATACTTGTATTTTTGCGCAGTTCCAAACCGGTTGCTATTAATTGAATGATCCTGATTTTTTCTACATCAGTAATTTTATTCTGGGTTTAAAGATCATTTTTTGTAACTTTCGATGCCTCTTCTAATTAGGCACAACATATTTCATAACATACTGAATGTAAGTAGCATATGTATTTATTGGGTTATGATCTGGGCAGTTCTTTTGTAAAGGCCACTGTGTTTGACGGAGAACAAGGAAAAGCCATCTCCACAGTTTCCTGGCCCGGTAAGGAAATGCCCATTAAAGTTCCCAGGCCGGGTTTTGCTGAGCAGGATCCTGAGGAATGGTGGAAAAACATCGTGCAGGCAACCAGGCTGGTCCTGAAGGCCTCAAATATTCACCGTGAGCGCATACGGGCCATTGGGATCTCTTACCAGATGCATGGTCTGGTAATGATTGATGAGGATCACAAACTACTGCGCCCCTCAATAATTTGGTGTGACAGTCGCGCTGTTGATATAGGGGATAAAGCATTTAAGAAAATTGGCCCCTATTTGTGTTTGGATCACTTGCTGAATTCTCCCGGGAATTTCACGGCTTCAAAACTCGCCTGGGTAAAGAGGTATGAGCCTGAAAAATATAAGAAACTGCATCAAATAATGCTTCCGGGGGATTATATTGCTATGAAAATGACCGGTGAGGTCCGCACAACCATATCAGGCCTTTCCGAGGGCATTTTCTGGGATTTTAAGGAGAATGATATCTCTGAACTGGTACTCAATACCTATGGATTTGATCCGGACATATTTCCGGTAAGGGTACCCACCTTTGGAGACCAGGGATATCTTAGTAAGAATGCTGCAAATGAGTTGGGTCTGAAAGCGGGCACCGGGATATCCTACAGGGCCGGAGACCAGCCTAATAATGCCTTTTCGTTGAATGTCCTTCATCCGGGAGAAGTGGCTGCAACCGCAGGTACATCGGGGGTGGTTTATGGCGTGAGCAGCAGCCGTCAGTTTGATCAAAAGTCGAGGATCAATACTTTTATTCATGTGAACCATGGGATGCCCGGTGACCGGTACGGGGTTCTGATGTGTCTGAATGGGGCTGGAATTTTAAATGCATGGATGCGAAAGAATTTTGGGATGAGAAGTTATATTTCCATGAATGAAGCAGCCAGAAAAATCCCTGTAGGTTCCGGGGGCCTTTTTATATTGCCATTTGGCAACGGGGCGGAGAGAATTCTTGGAAACCTGAATCCGGGCAGCCGGGTTTCCGGATGGAACTACAATGTCCACCACAAGCCGCATTTCTTCAGGGCTGCACAGGAAGCAGTGGCTTTTGCCCTGAATTATGGCATGCATATTATGGAGTCTGCAGGGACCAAAGCCGAAGTTATCAGGGCAGGAAATGCCAACATGTTCCTGAGTCCCATTTTCGGCCAGACACTGGCAGACATTACCGGTGCAAATATCGAACTCTATGATACAGATGGTTCCCAGGGGGCAGCCCGCGGAGCCGGTCTTGGAGCAGGTTTTTATACCGGCTTTAATGAAGTATTCTCACAACTGAATATTGTCAAAACTATGCACCCCTCAATAAATTCGGAGACTTCCAAAGCCGTATATCAGGAATGGCTCGATTACATGAAATCGACCTTAAACCTAAATTAAATACATGATTCGAATGAATGTTGAAATTGGA
>CAYOFK010000132.1:0-8474 GCA_964403185.1 uncultured Rikenellaceae bacterium
GTGCAGGGTGATCTTCATCACCCTTTTTGCAATCTTATACACGAATCCCACAGCACAACATGATGCAATGCTCCTGTAATAAATCCATTCCGGGATTTATTTTTTGTCCTTTGCACTTATTTCACCACAATTCATATTATGGTTCAAGCTAAAATTAATATATATACCAGGTAAAAGAACCTGTTTGTAAATGACATATCTATTCAATTTCCGGTGATTTATATCACCCTTTTTCTGTGGTATGGTTAAAGGCAACAATCCGGACCGGAAACTGGAGCCTTGATAAAAATCATTCATTAATACCTGTTTTTAATAATATCTTTACGGTATGAATGGTAAAATAACAAACAGATGGTACCAACGCACATTGAACATATTGGGATAGCTGTTAACAGCCTTAAAGAAGCCATCCCCTTTTACGAGGACGTACTTGGATTGTCCTGCTATAATATCGAAGAAGTTGAGGATCAGGGAGTTAGGACTGCATTCTTCAGGATCGGGCAGACCAGGATTGAATTGCTTGAAGCCACCGGAAGCGAAAGTCCCATTGCCCGGTTTATTAAGAAGAAAGGACAGGGCATTCATCATATCGCTTTTGCCGTAAAAAACATCAACGAACAATTAAGCCGGATTAATGAACAAGGCGTAAAACTTATTGACCGGAAATCCAGGAAGGGAGGTGAAAATCTGAATATTGGATTTCTGCATCCCGCATCAACCCTGGGAGTTTTGATGGAATTGTGTGAGGATACAAACTAGTCAGGGCTCACCTGATTTTTTCGGATTCCGGTAACTGCAATTCTGTATATTTGTAATAAAATATTCAACAATTCAGTGATTAAAAAAGCAATTTGTGGAAACGGCGGGCCTCGCATTCGATCCGATTGTGAGATTGCCCTTCATCTTACTACAGGAAATCAGATCCGGATTTCATTGGAATCAAAGGTGGAAACTCTTTATGGCAACTCCATTCGTGCCCTGACAAATGATATTCTCGGACATTTTGGTATCTCCGGAGCCACAGTGGAAATTAAAGACTCAGGGGCCATGGCTTTTGTCATTGCTGCCAGGTTGGAGGCGGCCATCAAAAAACTAATGGATACGGATACGGAATACCTGCCCCCGATGATGGAACATGCACAGTATGAATCCGGTCATGGCAGATTCAGGTTCTCAAGACTCTATCTGCCCGGAAACACGCCCGGCATGATGCTGAATGCCGGAATCCACAAACCTGACGGTATTATTCTGGACCTTGAAGATTCGGTGGCTCCCCAAAAAAAACATGAAGCCCGGTTCCTGATCAGAAATGCTTTAAGGCAACTGGATTTTATGGGTGCGGAGCGTATGGTGCGGATCAACCAGATGCCCGGTGGGATTGAGGATCTCAAATACCTTATTCCTCACAATGTGCATGTGATCCTGATACCAAAATGCGAGCATCCCGACCAGATCACCACTGTAGATGCAAAGATCCTGGAATTACAGGGTGGGGAACATAAGAAACCCGTATTCCTGATGCCCATCGTTGAAAGCGCCCTGGGTGTTGAACGGGCATTTGACATTGCATGTTGCTCTACTAATATTGTGGCAATGGCTATTGGCTTAGAGGACTATACTGCCGACATTGGAGTACAGCGGACCACTGAAGCATCCGAATCCCAGTATGCAAGGTTACGTATTGTAAACGCCTGCAAAGCGGCGGGCATTCAACCCATTGATTCGGTATTCTCAGATGTGGCTGATACGGAAGGATTACGCAAGTCTGCTGAAGTGTCCAGGTCTCTGGGTTTTGAAGGCATTGGTTGTATACATCCCCGCCAGGTTCCCATAATCCATGAGGTATTCATGCCAACCGGTGCAGAGATTCAAAAAGCCCAAACCATACTTATGGCTTTTTCTGAAGCAGAAAAAAAGGGACTTGGGGTAGTTTCACTGGGCACAAAGATGATCGATGCCCCGGTGGTTAAACGGGCCATGAATACCATTCAGTTAGCCGTTCACCAGGGGATCATCCCGGAAGACTGGGAAAAACATCATAACAGGGAATAATTGTTAACCGATTCCAATGAAGGATCTAAAAGAAGTAATTAATGCTGCAGGCAGGCCGGTCCCTGCTGTTGCCAACGGGAAGGAACAAATTCCTTTTCAGGGTGTTGGAAAATACAAACCAACGGCCCCGGCATACGGTCCACCAATCGCAACCTGTGCAGATTTTCCACCGGATGGAAATAAAAAGGTGAAAAACCTTAAAGAAGCCCTGATAAATGCAGGGTTAAAGGATGGTATGACCATATCAACCCATCACCATTTCAGAAATGGCGACCTGCTTGCCAACCGGATATTTGACATCGCAAAGCAACTGGGTGTCAAAGACCTGGTTTGGTTTCCCTCTGCGTCATTTCCCTGCCATGAATACCTGATACAGTATCTGGAAGATGGTACAATACATCATATCGAGGGGAGCATGAACGGACCCTTAGGGAAATTTACTTCAGAGGGGAAGATGAGAGGTATTGGGGTTTTGAGATCGCATGGAGGAAGGTACCAGTCCGTGCAGGATGGAGAGGTTCACATTGATATCGCAGTTATTGGGGCTGCCTGTGCCGATCCTTTTGGAAATGCAAACGGACTGACTGGCCCCTCAGCAACCGGGTTGCTGGGATTTGCACAGGCCGATTCCCAATATGCCGGTAAGGTTATTGTGGTTACAGACAATATGGTTCCCTTCCCCTGTATCCCATGGCAGATCCATGGCAATTATGTAGATTTTACCGTTGAAGTGGAGAAGCTTGGGGTTCCTGAAAAGATCATTTCCGGAACCACCCGGATCACAAAAAGCCCGGACCGTTTATATCTTGCTGAACTGACTGCGAAATTTTGTGATGCAGCCGGTATCATAAAAGACGGATTTTCATTCCAATCGGGAGCTGGCGGGACCTCCTTGGCAGTGGGCGAATATTTCAGATCCATAATGAAGGAGAAAGGCATCAAAGCCCGGTTCGCCAGGGGAGGCAGTAATGCCTACCTGGTATCCATGCTTGAAGAGGGGCTGGTTGAATGCATCATTGACGGGCAAACATTTGACCTGGAGGGCATCCGGTCCATGATAGAGAATCCAAATCATGTATGGTCCAGCCCGTTTACTTCATATAATTATCACAGTAAAGGAAATTTTGCAGGAATGGTGGATGTGGTGATACTTGGCGCTACGGAAATTGATGTGAACTTTAATGCCAATGTGGTCACACACTCCGATGGCTATCTGTTGCATGGTATCGGGGGCTGGCAAAACTGCCTTTTTTCGAAAACGGTGATACTGCCTGTGCCTTTATTCAGGGACCGGATCCCGGTTATTGTTAATGATGTAACCACTCTTTGTGGTCCCGGTGAACTTATTGACGTGGTAGTTACTGAGCGTGGCATTGCCATCAATCCTTTACGTAAAGACCTGATTGCTAAGGTGAAAAATTCCGGTTTACCTGTTGTCTCCATCAGGGAACTAAAAGAAATTGCAGAACAGATCTGCGGCAAACCTGAAAAACCCGGATTTGAGGACCAGGTGGTGGCCATTATAAAATGGGTGGACGGAACAGTGATTGATGCGGTCAGGAAAGTACGAACAAAGTAGAATATTTAATCTTTAGTGAAGCAATTATGAAAAAATACAAATGCAATGTATGCGGTCATATTTATGACCCGGAACCGGGTGATCCCGATGGGGGAATATCTCCGGGAACCCCTTTTGAAGATCTTCCCGACAGTTGGATATGTCCTGTCTGCGGGGTTTCAAAAGAAGAGTTTTCTTTGTTGGGGGAATAAGCCGGTCCTTTTGTTCAGTCTCAGGCGGCATGTAGATGGCAACGGCAGGCAGGCACGGCGGGAAAACGAAAGGTACAGAGCCTGTCGCTTATCTCTGCTGTTCCAATTCAATAAAGGATCTCGACTTCGCTATAAACCATGGGTTTCTGAGTTCTTTTTTATTGTATTCCATGGGCGAACCATCTGCCTGGAGTACTGTTCCTCCGGATTCCCTGACAATGATCTCCCCGGCGGCAATATCCCATTCCATGGTTGGTCCGAACCTGGGGTATACTTCTGCCCGGCCCTCCGCAATCAAACCGAATTTCAGGGAACTCCCCGCCGGGGTGAAAACAATGTTTTCGTGACGTGACTTCAGTTTCTCAATATACTTAACAGTGGCTTCGGATTGATGAGACCGGCTGCCTGAAACCCTGATTTCATCAGTCCGGTGATCTCCGGGAAGCTTTTCCGATTCTGAGATCCAGTCATGAAAATCTTCCGGAAATGAAGATCCCTCTTTTTTCCTGAAAAAAAAGCTTCCCACACTGCGGGCTGCATAATACAAGCTGCCAAACACCGGAAGATACATGATTCCCAGAACCGGTTGGCCCTTCTCTATTAATGCAATATTTACAGTAAACTCACCATTCCCGTTTATGAATTCTTTAGTCCCGTCCAGCGGATCCACAAGCCAGAAATGATCCCATTTTTTTCTTAACTCCCATGAGGTGCCGGTACCTTCTTCACTTAAAACGGGATATCCGCTTTTTTGAAGGCGGGAGGTTAATATCGTATGTGATGCACGATCAGCAAGTGTAAGAGGCGATTGATCTTCTTTCAGTTCAATTTCCAGATCATCGCGGCTATAGACCTCCATGATGCATTCACCTGCTTCAAATACCATTGGCAGGGTATCCACAAGCAGTTTTTTAAGATCCCCGGGTTTCATGCTCTACCAAATATAAATAAGGCTTAGAATAAGTATGGTTGTTGTCATGTAAATAAGCGTAAGGGGAAATCCAAGCCGGAAAAAATCCCTGAAAGAATACCCTCCGGGTCCGTAAACCATCAGATTGGTCTGGTAGCCGATTGGTGTGAGGAAGTTGGCAGCAGCGGCAAAGGCTACAGTTAAGATGAAGGGCATGGGTTCAAGTCCCATCTCAACCGACATGCTAAGGGCTATAGGAAAGATAAGTGCTACCGCCGCCTTTCCGGTAATAAAGGCCCCAAGGATAGAAGTTATCAGGAAAATACCAAAGAGGATACCGGTGGTCCCCATGGGTGTAAATATGGATATTAAGAACCGGGCAACCAGAGGCGCAGCGCCGGATTTGATCATAGCAATACCCAGTGCCAGGGACATCACAATGATCAGGCCCAGATTGTAATCAATACTTTTTGGTAATTCTTTTGGCTTAGCCAGTCCAAGCACAAAACAGATCAGGAGGAGAATGATCAGTCCCATAAACAGGGAAACAATCTTCAATGCAGATAGGATAATGGCCGCCAGAAGGCCACCAAGTAATATTGCAATTTTATAAGATTCTACTTTTTCGAAGGATTTAATCTGTGATATCAGATAAAAGTCCTTGGTATTCCTGATCCTTTGACGGAAATAACTGCCGGCATATAAGAGCAAAACATCCCCTGCATGCAGTTCCACCCCTTTTAACTGGGCCATAATCCGTTCTTCATTTCTGTGAATACTGATTACGGCTGCATCAAACCTTGACCTGAAGTTGACGTCTGTCAGTTGTTTCCCTATCATTGATGAATTGTGGGAAATTACAATTTCTACCACTTCTGTTTGTTTCTGACGGTGTAACATTCCAACGGAAGGAATGGTAAGACCAGAATCCGAATCCATGATATCGGCAATGGGGGTCTTATCTCCGGCAAAGATCAGAATATCGTTCGCTTCAATGATCTGATTATTTGAAACAACGAACAACACCCTGTTCAATCTCCGGATCTCCACCAGGTAGAGGCCGGCCAAATTTCGAAGACCGGATTCACCAATGGTTTTGCCAATGAACTTCGATTTTTTCTTAACCTTGGTTTCAACAATATATGTGCGTTCCGCTTCATCAGACTCATTCAGAAGTGCCCTGTTATCCGGCAACAGCCTGGCAGCAAAGAAATAGATAAAAAGGGAACCCAGAATGATCATGGGGACGCCAACAAATGCAAAATCAAAAATATTCAGTGAACCCAGGTCCGGAATGATCTCCTGGTCTACTACAAGGCCATTTACAATAAGATTGGTGGAAGTCCCGATCAGGGTGGCACCTCCACCAAGAATGGCTGCAAAGGAAAGAGGCATGAGTAGTTTGGAAGGTGAAAGTTTGTTTTTCAAAGACCATGAATTCACATAGGGCATGGTAACCGCCACCAGGGGGGTATTGTTTAAGAAGGCTGAAAAACCGGCAACAAGGATCATCATTCTGCCAAGAAATTTCTTATATGTATGTACATTCTTAAAGGCTCTGGAAAAGAGAATGCCTGTTACACCCGTACTTCGAATAATATCTCCAATAAGCAGCAGCATGATGATCACCATAACCTGCTCATTGGAAAATCCCAATAAAATTTCATGTGGTGTCAGCACCCCAAAAAATCCAAGAAAGGCAATGCCCACCATAAAGGTGAAAGCAGGTCCCAGCAGTTCAAAATACAGGGACATCAGAATAAAAATCACCACCAGGATGACAAGAACCAGATCAAGTGTAAGCATTGATACGTTCTAAATACAAAATGGGAAACCCTTCATCCGGGCCATCAGGCCGGGGATCAAAAATAGGAAATTATTTGAACTTGTTCCTGAAGGGTAAAAAGGTCATAAAATCGGCATGATGAACCACATAGGCTTCGGTGGTTCTTTTAACCATATCCCCCTCACCTGCATGGGCCGCAATAATATGGCACACTTCTTCCGGAACATCACATTGCTCAGCCAGTGACACACCTGAAAATGGATGCCTCAGGTATTTTCCATACAAGCCCTGAACGGCATGCCCGTTGGCGTCTTTTTCGTACTCGAGCAATTTGCCAACATCGGCCAGAATGGCACCTGAAATTAACACATCCATATTAATGGGTAGTTCATCCCCGAAAAACTCAATGATTTTCTGACCGCTTTCGCGTGCTATATGTACTACGGCCCGTTTATGTGTCATAAAACTCACTTTCAGGTCGGGTCCTGCAAGCAAGGTAAAAGGGATGCGTTTCAGATCCGCCGGAGTCATCACCGACCTTTCCAGGGCGAGGGCCCAGGTTTTAGCGGTTTTTTCACGCAGGTCATTGTCATTTATCCAGTTCAACTCCGGCCAAAGTTCATAGATGTCTTTATGCATAATATTCAGTGTTTCGATTGTAAATATAGCTCTGTATCAATAATAAGCCTTTTCACGTCAGGATGTACTTCTGAAATCTGCGTTCGTTAATCGATATTGGATATTCTGTCTGGTTAATTCTCCTGACGCGATCAAAGTTTTTGAATTATAGCATTGGTCATTTCTGTAGTTGAGGCTGCTCCTTTTTCAACAACATTTTCCGTTCCTTTCATCTTTTTCATATCATAGGTTTGAATCTTACCTTCGCTTACCACTGTTGTAATCGCCTCTCTAATATTCTGTGCAATGGCATTCTCCTCAACAAAATCAAGCATCATACAGGCAGATTCAATCATGGCAATGGGGTTCACTATAGAGACCGGGTAATCTGCATACTTTGGAGCAGACCCATGCGTGGGTTCAAAGATGCCCACACCTTCATCATTGAACTGGGCACTGCAGGCAAAACCAAGGCCGCCAATCAGACCGGCAAATCCATCTGAGACAATGTCTCCAAACATATTGCCGGCCACAATGACCCCGTACTCTTCAGGATTCTTGGTAAGCCACATCATCTGGGCATCTATATTTGTATTCCATAATTCAATATTCCGGAATTCAGCCTTTTGGATCTCTTTTGCCAGTCTGTACATCATGCCTGAGGTTTCCCTGATCACGTTTGGTTTCTCACACAAAGTGACGGAGGGGTAATGGTGTGTTTCTGCATACTTAAAGGCCGCTCTTAAAATACGTTCAGTAGCTTTACGCGTAAAGATCCTGGTTGACACAGAGAGCTCTGATTTAGGAACATCACTGAAATTTCTTACAAATTTAGGGTGCGATAATAACGCTTCATATACTTTGTCTGGCGGATCAGACCATTCAACACCGCCATAAAGGCCTTCTGTATTTTGCCTGAAAATGACGACATCAATTTCAGGTTCCTCTATACGGTTTTCTGGTCCCCGGCGGACAAAGTTTAATGGATTCCCCTTATAGGTACGGCACGGTCTTATGCAAATATCAAGTTTGAAATGTTGACGCAATCCGACGATGGGACTCGAATATACCAATCCCTGATTCCTGAGTTCCGGAGCCAGTTCCTTTCCGGCTTCCTCTTTTGGTTTGGATGTAATGGCTCCAAACAGGGCAACCTTATGTTCCCGGATCAGATCCAGTGTGCGCTGAGGCAATGGATTTCCCTCGTTACACCAATATTCCCATCCAATGTCCGTTTCAACATAATCGGCCTGGAAACCGGCAGTTTCGATTACTCTCAGGGTTTCGTCCAACACAACACGGCCAATTCCATCCCCCGGTATGACAACAATAGTTCTC
>CAYOFK010000133.1:0-2107 GCA_964403185.1 uncultured Rikenellaceae bacterium
GCAGGTGCGCTAACCGGACTGCGCTACACCCCGTAAATATCAATCTTCGACGTAGGTAAAGTACATCTTTTCAGTGCGCTAATCCCGAAAAACAGAAAATCTGTGATTTTCATAGTTTTTCGAGGATCCTCGATTTTTATTTCAAAGCGCAGCTTTGGAAAAATCGGGACCGGACTGCGCTACACCCCGCTGTGTCCGCGGAAGCCATCAACGAAAGCGGATGATACCAAAAGGTTAATATCTAAAGAACTTCTCACCAAAATTGAACAAGCCAACAGGCTCATGTTTTGAGTGTGCAAATGTATGTAATTTATTGGTTCAGGCAAAGGATTTTATTGTCCTGATCCAAAACCCTGGAAATCCATTCTTAATAGTTTTAAATTATATTACACCCTGGAAAGACGCTCATCGAAAACATCTTCATACTTCCTTTTCATCTCTTCAGATAAGAAAGAACTCTCTATTAGTTCAGATGCTTTGCTTTTGCTTTTATATAATCGCTTAAATGCCCCTTCAATCTGTTTCCCGGATAATCCTAAACCTTTACCAAACCTTTTAAATAGTGGTCGGTTTAGTTTCTTCTTTTTACCTTCTATAGACAAAACAAGTTCTTCAGCATCTGCAGGGTCAACAATTAGTACATTTAGAAGATCATATGCCGGAGATAAAATCCATCCATATGATGATTCTATCATCGAAAAGTTCTTTAGATGCATATCGCTGTTTCCTGTCAGAAAACAAAACAATGTAATTTCATAAAACAAAAGTTTATCCAATAAAGGATTGCTTGAATATTGTCCGAGAGCTTTCCCAATCTTCTCCATAGAACCTATATATTTATCAAAAGCTTCTAACACCTGGAACATATCAATCATATGTATCTTACTACCATCATGCTTACGGTCAATTCGTTTGGTGATATATGACAATTCTCCCGATTGTAACCTAATTAAACTTGAAGGCACAACTTTAATCCCAAAAGCCTCTTCCGCTATCCTCATTGTCAGATGCTCATTCTCTGGTAACTCCGGATAATTGTGGGCAGGTGGTTTGAAAATATAATTCCCTCCAAGAGCACCCATAACTGTTAACCTCGTTTGCCGGTCTTCTGTTGATTCCCTTACTAAAGTCAAAGAAAGTTTTGCCTGAACGCCGGGGACAGAAATACTTCGTTCCACAACCTTTTTAGCCAGTTCCGACATTTGAGCTAAAGTATAATGTAATTTTGGAGCAAGCTTTGATCCAAAAAATTTCAAACTGCAATTTTCATGATAATCCAATCCTTCAGCAAGTTCATTGTAGCAATATAAACACTTGTTATTCATCCTTTTCAAGTATTGGTACAACACTAACCGCCCCTATACAGTCTTTACAGCAGGCTAACAACAAACCCATTCTGTCATTCTGGTTTATTTTCCAGTTTTTTGATGCAATGTCCAGGAGCCAACCCTCAGGAATTAAACCATCGAAGAATGGAAACAACCTTTTGTCCTTATAAGGAGCTTCGGATACAGGCATGGAAAAACAAATATGTTTGTCAGGATACTTTGAAACATAGTCTTCCTTATAAATGAAAGCATACTCGCCATCAGCAGTTTCAGTCAGTATTCCTGCAAGAAACTCTTTATAATAAATCTCGGCTCTTCTCATATAATTCTTATTTATTCATCCAAATCTGCTGACCTTACCGGCGCTAATTCATGTCCAAACATGCTTAGAACAAGGTTGACTTTTTCCATGTTTAAATTCACTTTCCCCTGTTCAATCTTTCTTACTACTGTCAAGGCAACTCCAGTTCTTTCAGCAAATTCCCCCTGGGTCATTTTAACCTCTTTTCTTCTTTGTTTAACAAACTCTGATAATCTTTTCATTATATGCTTAATAATATAATTATTAACAAATGTAAGAATATTATATGTAATTACATATATTTCAACAATGCAATTTAATATTATATCTTTTTACATATAATATCCTTGTAACTTACTCATAAAATGCCAACTCAAATTTCAGAATCCATAGTCTGATATATTGAAAGATTTACATGTTCTAAAGGAAAAGGGATTACCTCCGGTGATCCCCAGGGATGGCCCTGCAACACAATGAA
>CAYOFK010000133.1:2207-8472 GCA_964403185.1 uncultured Rikenellaceae bacterium
AAACCAGTCACTGCGTGACCGGAAATTTTATTTGGAGCAGCCCTTACTCAAGCAACAGCGGGAAGGGATTACCTCCGGTGATCCCCAGGGATGGCCCTGCAACACAATGAAAAACCAGTCACTGCGTGACCGGAAATTTTATTTGGAGCAGCCCTTACTCAAGCAAGCTTGAGACGGGCTGCTCCAAATAAAAAAACCACGCTTTCTGCGTGGTTTTCATTGTGTTGCGGAGAGAGGGGGATTCGAACCCCCGGTACCCTAAACAGGTACGCCAGTTTAGCAAACTGGTGGATTAAGCCACTCTCCCACCTCTCCGTTTGGAACGCTTATTTATTTAAACTGTCAATTTCTTATAACGCATTTTTGCCCTCCCGTCGGGATTACTCACCGCAGTAGCGGCTCGTGAGACCGCTCACTCTGTTCGCTTAGTTACTCGACCCTGACCTTAAACGTCAGGGTCTCATGAGCTCGTCGCCACCTTACTCCTACCCGGTTAAGCCACCCTGCCGACAGGCAAAAATAAAAAATTGCCCTGCAACCTCAAAACAATTGATCACCAAAAATAAAACAGCCGGGATCTGACAGAAAAATTACATGATATCAAGCAGGAGTTCCTGAACAGGTAATTATTTCAAACTTTTTAAAGGAGATTGAAACTGACTCAGCTATAAAATCTGTTATTCTAACGCCTTCTTTGCCTTCTGACCTTTTTCGCTCTTTTCTTAAGTGATTTCTGATACTTCGCCGAGAAAAACTTTTTGTTCTTCCCAAGGTGGGTTGTTTCAACATGAGTGCCTCTGATGTAACCAGATCCTCCACAGGAAGTGCTGCCAACTCCAATAAGGGAGAATAAGAAAATAGGGATGAGTATCTTCCAGGCGCGCTTCATGATGTTTCAAATAGTGCTTTTTCGTTTTTACGATTAATAAATGAAAAAGTTATTTATAATCATTCTTTCGAAGATAACAAAAATAAAAGGAATGACCACTAATTAAAGATGAGTTACATCATCTTTACCCAGTAAAGTCTGTCACTGATCAAATCGTTCGGATTTGAACCTGATTTGTATCAAAACCGAACAGTATAATCTGTGGCATCAGCATTTAATAGTGTTGTATATTGCTGTATATCTTATATTTATAATTATTGGCACGTAGATTGTGGATTAGTTATGGGGTTAAATAAATAAAAGACCAGTTTTTTGATGGATTAATTGGTTATTTTAAATTTTATTCCATTGGGATAAAGTTAGGGGTTAAGAGTTTCCGGAAACGGAAACTCTTTCTTTTTAACCTGTCCTCACCTGTTTCAGACTGTTTTATGTCCATTAATAGTCCAACTTAATCAGGATTTTATATTTTTGTTTCTTTCATTTTTATTCACCCCCTTTATAAGAACCCCATGCAAAGCATCAATGATTTTCTGGTCAGGCTTGACGGATATATTGGCGGCCACCCGTGGTTTGTGTTTCTGCTTCTTGGAACCGGTGTATTTTTCACCATTTACCTTGGGTTTCCACAAATCAGGTATTTCAAACATGCCATCCGCATTGTTAAAGGCAAATATGACCATAAAGACGATGTGGGCGACACCTCCCACTTCCAGGCCTTAACCACCGCACTTTCGGGCACTGTTGGAACCGGAAATATCGCCGGGGTTGCCCTGGCCATCCATCTTGGGGGGCCTGCGGCATTGTTCTGGATGCTGGTTACGGCCATGATCGGGATGTGCACCAAGTTTGTGGAGGTTACCATTTCCCATAAATACAGGGACATACTGCCTGACGGTTCCGTTTCAGGAGGTCCCATGTATTATATGAAAAAGCGCCTCAACATCAAACTCAAAAGCGGCAAGCTCATAAAGATCGGGGTTGTGATGGGTGCATTCTTCGCAATAGCTACCGTACTGTCCTCTTTTGGAACGGGAAGCCTGCCCCAGATAAACAGTATTTCAAACTCTGTTTTCGCCACATTTGGGATCAATCATGTAATCACCGGGGCTATTCTGGCCGTTTTACTTGGAATGGTGATCATTGGCGGCATCAAAAGAATTGCCCTTGTTACATCCACCCTGGTTCCGGCCATGGCCTTTATATATCTGACCGGGGCCTTACTGGTTATTTTTACCAATTATGAAAATATCGGCTCATCCTTCATTTCCATTTTCAGTAACGCCTTTACAGGAACCGCCGCTACCGGGGGCTTTCTTGGAGCCAGCGTAGCCTGGGCCATAAACAGGGGCGTAAACAGAGGGCTGTTTTCCAATGAGGCCGGCCAGGGATCTGCACCCATTGCACACTCAGCGGCCAAAGCACCGGAACCGGTTTCCGAGGGTATGGTAGCCATCCTGGAACCCTTTATCGATACCATCGTAATTTGTACTCTTACGGGCCTGGTACTTCTCTCTTCCGGCGTTTGGAATGAAAAACTTGAAAATCAGTTCCAGGAGACAGACATGCAGTTTGTTGTGGGATCTTACGATGACCGGATAGATTCTGACAGAATAATCCTGGCAAATCATATCAGCAAAAAGAAATCCTTACCCAAACTCGACCTGTTTTCAGGAACACTGCAAATAAATGAAGGCCAAATGCTTAATAAAGATATAACCTTATTGCATGCACAATCCGTGGCCGAAGATTTCAAATTTATCAGGGGCACACAAATGTTCACGGGTGAGATCACCATTGATGCGGGCAAGATCATCATTCCGGAGGGACAAAAAAAGAAACTGGGAGAAACCATCCGGTCCTTATTCAGCAGAGAATCGTCTGACCTGGTTTATGTTCGGGGCAAATCATTGATGCACAGTGCCCCTCTCACAACAAAAGCATTTACGCGGAGTGTCATGGGTGAATGGGGTAAATATATCGTTTCCATTGGATTATTGCTTTTTGCATTCTCCACTGCCATCTCCTGGTCGTATTATGGCGACCGGGCCATCACCTATCTGATAGGTCCGCAATTTGTTGTGTACTACAGAATTGTATATGTTCTGGCCTTTTTTATCGCTTCGTTTACGGACACCACCATCATTTGGTCACTTTCCTACATTACCATCGCACTCATGACAGTACCCAATCTCATAGGCCTCATTGTTCTTCAACGGGATATAAAGGGAACCATCAGGCAGTACTGGGAAGACTTTTCAAAACAATATTCCGGGGAAAAGATATCTCAGAAGTATCTTAAAGGAAAAGGATAGTATTTTATGATTTGGGGGCACGATTGACAAATAGCATTCAGGTTTAGCATGATTTCTGTAGAGCGACTTTCCTGCCAAAGGCATTCCTGTCAAACTTATACAGTTTGCTTCACTCGTCTAACTCGCTCGCAATGACAGGATGGAGTTTCCACTTTGATAATCAGGTAAATTAATTCACCTCTGACACTTTAGCAACACCACATTTTCCACATGCTGGGTTTGCGGAAACATGTCCAAAGGCTGCATCTTTTCAATCCGGTAAGCTTCACCAAGTAAAGCCAGGTCCCGGGCCTGGGTGGCAGGGTTACAGCTCACATATACAATCCGTCCGGGAGCAGCTTCCAGGATATGATTGATGACATTCTGATGAACCCCGGCCCTTGGCGGGTCCAGGATAATCACACCGGGTGTTCCGAAATCAGAGATCAGCTCTTTCACATTCAGGTCCCTGATATCTGAAACAATAAAACCGGTATTCAATATTTTATTGAGTTTCGCATTTTTCCTGGCATCCCCGATTGCTTCAGGAATGCTTTCTATTCCAAGTATATGGCTCGCTAGCGGGGCCAGGAAATTAGCAATGGTTCCGGTCCCGGTATAAAGGTCCCAAACCTTCTCATTTCCTGTCAGTGCCGCAAACTCTCTTACTACCTTGTAGAGCTTGTATGCCTGTGCCGGATTGGTCTGATAAAATGATTTGGGTCCGATCCTGAATTCCAGTTCTTCCATGCGCTCTGAAATGAAATCCCTGCCGTAAAAAAGGATAATTTCCTGGTCCAGAATGGTGTCATTTGGCTTTTGATTCACCACATACATCAGGGAGGTAACATCAGGAAAGGCCTCTGAGAACTCCTTCAGGAGTTGCTCACGTTCGGACCTTGAGTCATCATAAAAAGAAACAATAACCATGGTTTCCCCTGTGCCGGCAGTCCGGACGATCAGGTTTCGCAGCAAGCCCTGATGCTTACGGATATCAAAATAACTTAGTTGCCGGTCCCTGGTATTTTTGCGGAACCAATTCCTGATGGTGTTGGATGGTTCCGGTTGCAGATAGCAGTTCTTCACATCAAGCACCTTGTCATACAGCCCGGGAATATGAAAACCCAGAGCATCATGTTCCTCAATTTCCTCCTTTGATTCAAGTTCCGTTGTTGTCAGCCACCGTTTATTTGAAAATGTAAATTCCAGTTTGTTCCGGTAATGATCGGTTTTTTCTGAACCCAGTACCGGCAGTATTTTTCCCAATGCATCTTCACCGAATCCCCCAATTCTTTGCATCTGGTCAACCACCTGCTTTTGCTTATAATATAATTGCCTGTCATACGGCAATTGTTGCCATTTACACCCGCCGCAGGTCCCAAAATGCTCACAGAATGGAGTGGACCGTTCATCAGAATACTGATGGAATTTTACAGGTACGCCCTCCAGAAACTTTCGGCGCTTTTTAGTAAGCTGAACGTCGATCACATCTCCGGGAACACAATAACTGATAAACAAAACCTGTTCATCCACCCTGGCAACGGCTTTGCCTTCGGCGCCAATATCGATGACCTGAACCTGTTCAAGCAGAGGCAGTTTTTTCTTTTTTCTTCCCACCTGAATAATTTTTTATAAAGATAATAAATTCCGACGCTGCCGGATGTAATGAACTTCCAGGGCCCCTGCAACCGGGAACTGGCATGGTATTGTTTCGACGCTGCCAGGACCTCCGGACACTGGCAGGTCTGGCTTCCGGGGATGGCAGGCCGGGTTTATTGAGGACATAAGAATCTTATTGGTTATCTTTGTGGGCCTTTATTATTTCCATGATATCACTGAATGACATATCCGTAAGCTATGGGGGATTTAATCTCTTCAACAAGATCTCCATAAGCATCAGCAACCGGGAAAAGGTGGCCCTGGTTGGCCGGAACGGATCAGGTAAATCAACCCTGTTAAAGCTGCTCGTTGGCATTGAAAAACCCGAAGCGGGTAAAATCGAAGTCCCAAAAGACGTGTCTGTTGGATACTTGCCCCAGCAAATGAAAACCTCCGGCAGACGAACGGTCAGGGAGGAGGCCTTGCTGGCATTCAACGAAACCCACAGGCTACAGGCTGAAATCACCAGATTAAATGAACAAATCAATACCAGGGCAGATACGGATTCCAGGGACTACCTGAAGCTCATTGAAAAACTATCCGCAGCTACGGATAAACTACATGCTGCCGGCATTTCTCAGATGCTTGCTGAAACCGAACAAGCGCTTAAAGGTCTTGGATTTGAAGCCGCAGACCTGGATGAGCCCACAGCCTCACTGAGCGGTGGTTGGCGCATGCGTATTGAGCTGGCTAAAATCCTGTTGAAAAAACCCGATTTATTGCTTCTTGATGAGCCGACCAATCATCTTGACATAGAATCCATTATATGGCTTGAACGATTCCTGGACAACTACCCGGGGGCCATTCTCCTCATCTCACACGATCGTGCATTTCTTGACAAGGTGACCAGTCGCACCGTTGAAATTTACCTTGGCAAGTTACATGATTATGATGTTCCCTATTCAAAATTCACGGCGTTGAGAAATGAACGCAGGGAACACCTGATGGCAGCTTACCGGAATCAGCAAAAACATATAGAAAAAACCGAAGCCTTCATTGAACGGTTCCGGTATAAGAATACTAAAGCGGTTCAGGTACAATCCAGGATCAAACAGCTTAATAAACTGGAGCGCATTGAGATTGAGGAATACGAATCGAATATTAAATTCCGTTTCCCTTCTGCCCCCCGTTCCGGAGATATTGTGGCTGATCTATCGGGAGTTGGAAAACATTATGGAGGTCATCTTGTTTTTCAAAATACAGAATTCACGATACAACGGGGTGAGAAAATTGCCTTTGTCGGGAGAAACGGTGAAGGAAAAACTACGCTTGCACGCATTATTGTGGGCGAACTGAAACATGAAGGAAAGGTTAAAATCGGTCATAATGTCGGAATTGGTTATTATGCTCAAAACCAGGACGAATTACTTGATGAATCAAAAACCGTTCTGGAAACCATTGATGATGAAGCCAGGGGTGAGAT
>CAYOFK010000134.1:0-8249 GCA_964403185.1 uncultured Rikenellaceae bacterium
TAACTGCAACAGACGGCACTGCTCCGTACACATACCTCTGGGATGATCCGGGGGCACAAACCACTGCTACGGCTTCAGGTCTGGTTGCCGGGGTATATATTGTAACCGTTACCGATGCCAATGGCTGTACCACCACCGCTACGGCTACCATTACCCAGCCGGCTGCGGCATTAATTGTTTCAGGCAATGTAACTCCTGTATCCATACAAGGTGGTAATGATGGAGCCATTGATATTACCGTGTCCGGTGGTATTACTCCATACACTTATGCATGGAGTACTTCAGATGGAAGCGGCCTGGTTCCCGGCGATGAAGATCAGACAGGATTGACGGCAGGCACCTATACCGTCTTTGTAACCGATGCCTATGGTTGCACATCAACTGAAAATCACCTCATTACCGAACCATCAAATATAATAATAACTGAATCCATCACCAATGTCTCCTGCAACGGTGGTAACGATGGTGCTATCAGCATCAGTGTTTCCGGCGGAACACCTCCATACATCTATGCCTGGTCAACCCCTGATGGATCAGGTCTGATACCGACTGATAAAGATCAAACAGGACTCACAGCAGGAACGTATAATGTTATTGTTACAGATAATAATAGTGTTACTGCCATCGGCAGTTATGTATTATCTGATCCTCCTGCAATCAGTCAAACAATAAATGTGACCGATGTGCTTTGTTTTGGAGACAATGACGGAAGCATTTCGATATCTGCAAGTGGTGGCACGGGAGCCCTGGAATACAGTCTTGATGGCACATCCTATCAATCATCCAATCTGTTCTCAGGATTATACGCAAATAACTACACTGTTTTTATCCGCGATGCAAACGGATGTATTGAATCTGTTAATACCATCATAAGTCAGCCTTCAACCGCATTGGGTGGCTCGATTACGTCACAGACCAATATCACTTGTAATGGGGGTAATGATGGTGCCGTAACCATAGATGGGTCGGGTGGTACATCACCTTATGAATATACCCTGGATGGTGGAATTTATCAAGCATCCGGTGCCTTCACCGGATTATCTGAAGGAAATTATACTGTTACTATCAGGGACTCGAACGGCTGCACATCAACTGTAAATATTACATTAACTGAGCCCGGTGCCATTCAGATAAATCCCAATGTAAAACATGCATCCTGCCCGGGAATAGCTGATGGCAGCATTACATTGAATCCTTCCGGCGGAACCCTGCCATATACTTTCCTGTGGTCAGATGGGAGCACAACCGGGAATCTGAACAATGCTGAAGGGGGAATTTACACTGTGCAGATCAGTGATGCAAATGGTTGCAGTTTTACAAGCAACCAGATTGAAATCCGCCTGACGGGTGATTGTCTGGAGATCCCCACAGCATTCATTCCAAATAATGATGGCTTTAACGACTACTGGATCATTGGGAATATTGATCAATATCCCAATGCCACAATTAAGGTATACTCACGATGGGGACAGTTGGTATTCAGTTCAAAGGATGGTTACTCCGATCCATGGGATGGCACATTCAGGGGCAAGGAGTTACCTATGGATTCATACTTCTATGTAATAGACCTGAAAAATGGTAAAGATCCCATCACAGGTCATGTAACGATCATAAAATAAGAAAAAAGAACCAGCCATGGTATACAGATCATCGTTGAAATTCTGCAGCTCAATAATGTTCCTTGGTGTCTTGTTCATCACAGGCACTCTGGGATTCGGACAACAAATGGCATTGCAGAGCCAGTTTCTTATGAACGAATACCTGATCAATCCGGCCATTGCCGGAGATGACGGATACACTAAGATCAATCTGTCAGCGCGTGAACAATGGCTTGGCCTGCCGCAATCGCCAAAAACCCATATAGCCAGTTTCCAGACACGTTTACTAAACTCAAGTTATATCCTGAAAAAAAATCCAATCCGGAAGAAAAATCTAAAACCTTCCAAGATGGCCCGGGTTGGACTCGGTGGAATGATTTTTGATGACCGGACCGGTTTGATCTCAAGAACCGGATTCCAGTTCACCTATGCCTATCATATTCCATTTCAGGAATCGCAACTTTCTTTTGGGCTGTCGGCAGAATTTTACCAGTTTAAACTTAACAAGGACAGAATTACACTCCACGATCCGGATGATCCGTATTATCTGAATTATGATTTTGCATCCTTTATTCCCGATGCAAATTTTGGAGTTAACTACATGGCTGTGAACTTTAATGCAGGATTCTCAGTTTCACACATATTTCAATCTGCGCTAAAACTTGGAAACAAAGGGAACACTAACTATCAGCTCTTGCGTCATTATTATATTCATGGAGGGTACAAATGGGTATTGGCTGATGATTGGCTCATCAATCCGTATATATTGCTTAAAGCCACAAGCAAGTTTAACAGTTTACAGAGTGATATTAGCGTTACAGCTTTTTATAAAAATACGTACTGGTTTGGTGCTGCTTACCGCACTCCCAGGTTTATTGTAATTAAAGCCGGTATTAAGATTGAATCGGTTTATATTGGTTATGCATTTGACCACAGTATGGATGACCTGTCATACTATACTGTGGGCACTCATGAATTTCAAATTGCATACAAATTTGGCGGAAGTCCGCGCCGTTACAGATGGCTTGACCACAAGCTCTATTAAAAGGCAATAATTCTGCAAATAAAATATCTGTTCATAAATTACAAATCACAGGCATTTATTAACTTTATTTGCCAATGATCTTTAAATGTCATGAACAGAAAAGACTTTCTCTCCGTCACAGGCCTGGCTGGAATAAGTGTTTTTACAGGAGTTACTTCAGCTGCCAGTAATGCAAAGCCAGGTTTAAAAGAATCTGAATCTCCTGTTAAGATCAATTATGAAAAGATCCGGCTGGAGCTTTGGCACGACTGGACCATTAGCAGGGGAACTGCAACTTACAAGGAAAATGTTTTTGTTTATTATCAAAAAGACGGGATTACCGGAGTTGGGGAAGCCGCCCATATGACCGCTGCCGGACAAGATGCAGACAGAACCATCAAGGAACTGGAGCTTCTCATTCCCTTATATAAAAACCGGCTTCCCCATGAATTTTTTGATCTTCCCAATCGTGCTAACAAAATCCTGCCCGGGATATCTCCAGCCAAGGCAGCCCTGGATATCGCATTAATGGATTGGATTGGGAAAAAGCATGGACTCCCCCTTTACAAATTCTTTGGACTCAATCCGGAAACAAAGGTTAAAACTTCCTTTTCCATTGGCCGGGATACTCCTGATGCCATGAAGCAAAAAGTAGCCGAAGCGGCTCCCTATCATATTCTTAAGATCAAATTAACGAATGATGGGGATGAAGACGTTATCAGAACCATCAGATCGGTTACAGATAAACCCATACGTGTGGATATCAATGAAGGCTGGCTGGAAAAGGAAGAAGCCATCCGGAAGATTGAATGGATGGCCGGTCAGGGAATTGAACTGATTGAGCAACCCATGCCGGAAAACATGATTAAGGAAACTGCCTGGCTTAAGGAACGGTCTCCTCTGCCTATTATAGCTGATGAGGCCGTGAATTTTGCACAGGATATACCAAAACTGGCGGATGCTTACAACGGGATAAACATAAAGCTGATGAAGTCCGGTGGTTTGGTTGAGGCCTATAAAATGTGCATGGTTGCAGAGGCACTTGGTATGGATATCATGATCGGGTGCATGATTGAATCATCCGCAGCCATTAATGCGGCCATTCAGTTGCAATCGCTTTCAAAGTGGCTGGACCTTGACGGGAACCTTCTGATCCGGAACGATCCCTATTCCGGGGCTATTTTCAGGGATGGGCAATGGTGGGTGAGTGATCTTCCAGGCATAGGAGTTGTTAAAAGAGACGCCAAGCGGTTTTGAACCGCCAGGAGACTGATAATGAAAAATATGGATGTAAAAATTGAAGAAAGCTGGAAAACCAGGCTAAAAGGGGAATTTCAAAAACCCTATTTTGAGGACCTTGTGGACTTTTTAAAAACCGAATACCGCAGCAAAACCATCTATCCGCCGGGACCGCTTATTTTTAACGCGTTTAACAAATGTTCTTTCGATGCGTTGAAAGTGGTGATCATCGGCCAGGATCCTTATCATGGTGCGGAACAGGCCCACGGCTTGTGTTTCTCAGTCAGGGACTCTGTTGTATTTCCACCCAGCCTGATAAACATATTCAAAGAGATCCATAATGATCTGGGAATTCCTGTGCCAAACAGCGGCAATCTTGAAAGATGGGCCGGTCAGGGCGTGCTTTTACTGAATGCCACCCTCACTGTACGGGCACACCAGGCCGGGTCGCACCAGAACAAAGGTTGGGAACAGTTTACAGATGCAGTTATCGAAGTGGCTGCAACTCAGAAGGAGCATCTGGTATTTCTCCTTTGGGGTGCGTATGCACAGAAAAAAGCCGCCGTAGTTAACAGGTCCAGGCATTTAGTGCTGGAATCCGCCCACCCCTCTCCTCTTTCGGCAAGCCACGGCTTTTTTGGCAACCATCATTTTAGTCAGGCCAACACCTACCTCCGCACACATAATCTTACATCAATAAATTGGTAATATATTAATATACAAACTATTATGAGCAAATTGAACCTCCTGGTTTTAGCCTTTATTATCCTTGTTCCGGTTTCCTGTAACCAGAATAATCAATCTGAAGAAAAAGCTGAGTTGTTTGAAGAACCAAAGGCGCTTCCGGTATTCACTTTGGAAATTGCCTCTAATTTCGCCACCATTGCATTGCATTGTGTTCACAGACAGTATCCAAATAAACTCTCGCATGTAATGAACGATAGCTCGGAGGTACTTGATCCGGAAACACTGCACCCGGCTTTTTACGGTTGTTTTGACTGGCATTCCTCCGTCCACGGGCACTGGATGCTGGTCAGTCTTCTCAAATTTTTTCCGGACCTCCCGGAGGGCCCGGCCATCAGGGAAGCTTTATCGGAGAATCTTAGGGCAGCAAATATTGAGGCGGAAGTGGCATATTTATATCAACCCAACCGTGCTTCCTTTGAGCGAACCTATGGATGGTCGTGGTTACTTAAGCTGGCTGCTGAGCTCTATCTTTGGGACGATCCGGATGGTGAACAATGGCTTGAAAACCTGGAGCCTCTGGCTCTTGCTATTGCAGACCGTTATATAGAATTTCTGCCACGGCAGGAGTATCCCATACGCAGAGGGGTACACCCGAATACAGCGTTTGGACTCTCATTTGCACTGGATTATGCCAGAATATCGGGTCATACAAAACTTGAAACGGCCATAATCAGCAGAGCAAAAAAATACTTCATTAATGATCAGAAAATTGCAGCCAGATGGGAGCCGGATGGCGATGATTTTTTATCTCCCAGCCTTGTGGAGGCTGATTTAATGAGCCGTATACTTAACACAGAAAATTTTACAGCATGGTTTAATGAATTCCTTCCTGAGGCAGTATCCGGGAAGCCTGACAATGTATTTAGCCCGGTGAGTGTATCCGACCGTTCCGATCCCAAGATCGTGCATTTGGATGGGTTAAACCTGAGCCGTGCCTGGTGCATGTTTCATATTGCAGGGGCTCTGTCTGAAGGCCATAAGGCCATAAAAGTATTAAGGGCCTCCGCAGCCAGGCATGGCAATGCCACACTCCCATTTATCGCCAGTGGTAATTATGAAGGGGAACACTGGCTGGCTTCATTTGCAGTGTATATGTTTGCCTGTATGGAAGAATAACAAGGAAAGGCTGAGGCTGAGACTGAGGCCTTGGTTAAAAGCTATTCGTGATTTTCAGTGACTCATGATGTTTTCGCACAGGGAACGATCAAACGTTCGGCGGACGAAGAAAGCTTAGTGGAATCCCCTGTAAATCGACTTTTTATGTCGATAAGCGATTTGAAAAATCGCTCTGCATGCAGTCCGCTATTTGATATTCAATCGCGATCTTATTAATTTGGGTGCTGCAACACTGAAAACAGGCCGCAAGGACGCTGGAAGGTCATTCCAATCTTCCATTCAGTCTTTCGCTTTCATCCAATTTACCAAACCTTTTTTCTCAATGATCTGCATCAGTTCGGGTGGAAGAGGCTCTATTTTGATAATGGCATGGTTGTGTTTGACGACACCATTCAGGGCATCTGCACTGAGTGCATCCCCGGGTTTGTAGTTCTCAACCAGTTCTTCAATCACAAGAAGTAACAATCCCTGATTTATGGCCGATCTGTAAAATATCCGGTTGACCGATTTTACAATGATTGCCACTATGCCGGCCGCGGCCAATCCAACGGAGGGATGTTCACGGGAACTCCCGCATCCGAAATTATCACCGGCAACCATTATATCTCCCGGAGCAACGTTTTTAGAAAATCCAGGATCAAAATCCTCAAACAAATGTGGTCTTATTGCATCCGGTTCTGAACTGAGTACCTTATACGTCAAATGCCCCGGAAACATCAGGTCGGTATTCAGGTCATCCACATCGGAATAGTTCCACACCCCGTTGATCCTTCTGTTTTCACCGGGTTTAATGCCAACAATTGCAGGGGTTACTTTTTTAAAGGGGTAAGCATCTGCGTACGATTTCCCTCTGGGATCTGTAATGGTACCGGTAATTGCAGAATGTGCCACAGTGGCAGGTGATGCCAGATAGATCTCAGCTTCACTGTTGCCCATTCGGCCTTTAAAATTTCTGTTCGCAGTTGAGATCACTGCATATCCATCGGCGGGGATGCCCTGACCGGTACCCAGGCAGGGTCCGCAAGACGGGCTTAATATGTTGGCACCCGCCTCCAGAAGCGTACTTACAACACCTTCATTAATGGCTTGTTTATATATATCAATGGAAGCGGGGGTGATCAACAACTGAAATCCGGAAATAACCTGTTGGCCTGACAGTACTTCAGCAGCGATCCTCAGGTCCTCGATACGCCCGTTAGTACAGGTACCTATCAATCCCTGGTTCAGTGGTGTGCCCTCTGCTTCTGAAACAGATATCACATTGTCCACCTGATGGGGAGCAGCCACCAGAGGGTATAGTGCATCCAGATCAACCTCAATTTCCTTAACATACTTAGCTCCAGGATCTGCCTGGTATCCATCTGCTTTTTTCTTTCCATAGAAAGCGGCCAACACATCGTCTGCCGGGAATACGGCATTTTTTGCACCCATTTCCGAAGCCAGGTTGGCCAGGGTCATCCGGTCAGGAACCGACAGGCTTTTCACTCCCTCACCGTGGTATTCAATGGATAAATAATTTGCTCCTGCTGAACCGATCATGCCGATGATCCATAATGAAATATCTTTAGCATACACGCCCTTTTTAAGACTTCCATGCAGGGTCACTTTCATGGTATCCGGAACCCGGAACCATGTTTCTCCCCGTTTCCATAAACCTGCGGTTTCAGTACGGTCAATACCGGCCGCCAGGGTGTTAAAGGCCCCTGCTGTACAGGTATGGCTGTCACTGCCGACAATAAGCATTCCGGGCTGTGCATGGTAAGACATGATCTGGTGACAAATGCCTTTCCCGGCATCGTAAAACCGGTCTATGCCGTATTCTTTTACCAGTCCCCTGATGGTTTCATATTGGGAAGCAATTTTTGAATTTGTCGGAGGTGCATTATGGTCAAGGACCACGAGCAATTGTTCCGGAAAAGCAAGGTTTTGTCCCTCCATTTTCTTAAATGTCTGGTAGATACTGGCCGTATTATCATGACTCAGCACAATATCAGGTTTTCGGAACACTATAGATCCTGCATCAGCATCCAGGATCTTTTCAACAAAAGTTCTCGGTTGGGGCATATGTTATAAATTATTTTTATTCAATATTGGATCCAATTATATAATACACTCAGAATAATCCCCCATTATTATAGATTTCCATTTGTATTTCTGAGAAGGGTTCAATGCTAACTTTGTTACCGTTTTCGAGATTTTCGATTTCCCCCCGCACCAGATCTACTTTTACCTGGTCGCCATTCCGTATTTTAAGGGGTTTTATGTCTTCATAACTAAGTATCGGGAAAGCAGCATTTACTGCGTTTCTTTCATAAATAGCTCCGAAGCTTTCTGCCAGTATTGCCTGAATTCCTATAGATTTAAAGCAATCCACGGCCTGCTGCCTTGAACTGCCACTTCCAAAGTTCTTTCCCACAATAAGGATGTCTCCCTTTCCGGCTTTTTCCGAAAAGTCCTTATAGCCCTCCAGGTTGTCAAAAGTATATTGACCCATTTCATCGATATCCGTAATTGTTAAATACCGA
>CAYOFK010000135.1:0-8153 GCA_964403185.1 uncultured Rikenellaceae bacterium
TGATTAAAATGGTTAGCGTGGCCCTGATCCTGCTGGATCTGATAGAATCCATTGATATCCTGACATTATCCCGTACTAATGCAATCCCTTTGATCCTCCAACTCATGCTGAGACGTTTATTAATGAAACCATTCAACTTATAAAATTAATAAAATTATAAGATATACTCTTTGCACAATCAATCTTTATCCCTGTTTTATTGGAATCAGAAGCATATAAATTTTAATTTTACAGGAAATAAAAAATAAATCCCATGGCATATGACATTGAAATGATTAAAAGGGTTTACTCCCAAATGGAGGACCGGATCGCTTCCGCAAGAAAACTTTCAGGCAAACCACTCACCCTTACTGAAAAAATTCTTTACAGCCACCTCGAAACAGGCACCCCCGACACCGTATATGTCAGAGCTGAAGATTACGTCGATTTCACACCCGACCGTGTGGCTATGCAGGATGCCACCGCCCAGATGGCCCTGTTGCAATTCATGCAGGCCGGCAAAACCAGAACGGCTGTTCCTTCAACCGTTCACTGTGACCACCTGATACAGGCAAAATTGGGTGCAGATGAGGATTTGAAGGAAGCCAATGAATCCAACAAGGAAGTGTATGATTTTCTGTCTTCGGTATCAAACAAATTTGGGATCGGTTTCTGGAAACCCGGAGCCGGTATCATACACCAGGTCATTCTCGAAAATTATGCCTTCCCCGGGGGCATGATGATAGGAACCGATTCCCATACGGTGAATGCCGGTGGGCTGGGAATGATCGCCATTGGCGTTGGGGGCGCCGATGCAGTGGACGTGATGGCCGGCATGCCCTGGGAACTTAAATTTCCCAAACTGATCGGAGTCAGACTAACCGGGAAAATGAGTGGATGGACCTCCGCAAAAGACATCATCCTGAAAGTTGCCGGGATATTAACCGTAAAAGGTGGCACCGGTGCCATCCTTGAATACTTCGGCGAAGGAGCAGATTCCATTTCCTGCACCGGAAAAGGAACCATTTGTAATATGGGTGCCGAAATCGGGGCAACTACATCATTGTTCGGTTATGATGAAAAAATGGAAGCTTTCCTGAGGGCCACTGAACGGACAGATGTTGCCGATGCAGCAAACACAGTCTCATCACACCTCACAGGAGATCCCGAAGTGTATCAAAACCCTGAAAACTATTTCGACCAGGTGATCGAAATCAACCTGTCTGAACTGGAACCCCATATTAACGGACCCTTTTCACCCGATCGGGCCTGGCCCCTCTCCCGGTTTGCCCGGGCCGTGAAAGAACACGGGTTTCCCCAAAAACTTGAGGTGGGACTGATTGGCTCCTGTACCAATTCCTCCTACGAAGACATCACCAGGGCGGCTTCAGTTGCCAAACAGGCCCTTGATAAAAAGCTTACGGTGAAATCTGATTTTACCGTCACTCCTGGTTCTGAAAAGGTGCGCTATACCATCCAAAGGGATGGACTCCTTGATATTTTTGATAAAATCGGCGGCATCGTCCTGGCCAATGCCTGTGGCCCCTGCATCGGGCAATGGGCACGGCACGGTGCCGATAAACAGGAGAAAAATTCCATCATAACCTCGTTCAACAGGAATTTTGCAAAACGGAATGATGGCAATCCCAACACTTATGCTTTTGTTGCCTCACCCGAAATTGTGACGGCTTTAGCTATTGCCGGCGACCTCACATTCAATCCGGTAACAGATTCCCTGATCAATAATGAAGGAGCATCCGTAAGGCTTGAGGAACCCGCAGGTATGGAATTGCCGGAGAAAGGATTCGATGTGGAAGATGTGGGCTACCAGGCCCCGGCAGAGGACGGCAGTGGTATTGATATCCATGTGGCTCCCGATTCAAACCGCCTGCAATTATTGACTCCCTTTAAAGCCTGGGATGGAAAAAACCTCACCGGATTAAGGGTGCTCATAAAAGCCAGGGGGAAATGCACCACCGATCATATTTCTATGGCCGGGCCGTGGTTGAGGTTCCGGGGACACCTGGAAAATATATCACAGAATATGCTTATTGGAGCCGTGAACTATTATAACGATAAGACCAACCATATTAAAAACCAGAAAACGGGAGTGTTTGGCTCTGTTCCTGACACAGCTGCTGCCTACAGGGATGCAGGCATCGGCACCGTCGTGGTAGGCGACGAAAACTATGGCGAAGGAAGTTCCCGTGAACACGCTGCGATGGAACCAAGGTTTATGGGTGTGAAGGCTGTCCTGGTGCGGTCTTTTGCCAGGATACATGAAACCAACCTTAAAAAACAAGGCATGCTGGCACTCACTTTTGCAGATCCGTCAGATTATGACAAGATCCGCGAGGATGATGCCGTCGATGTATTGGGTCTCGAACAGTTTGAAGCCGGCAAACCTCTGACTGTAATACTTCACCATTCCGATGGTTCTGAAGACAGGATTGAAGCTAATCATACCTATAATAAAAACCAGATTGCATGGTTTAAAGCCGGCTCCGCCCTGAACCTGATCAAACAACAGAACAGGTAAAACAGACTTGTCGGACGAGCTGTAGTCGTCCGGCAGGCACGGCTGGCAGGGGGTCCGATTGCCAAATTGTTAAACTGTTTCATCGCTATAAAACAAATAGCGGACTGCCTGTAGAGCGACTTTTCAAGTCGCTTATCGATTTGCAAAAACGATCTGCATTGGATTCCACTAAACCTTTTTCGTCCGGTGAATAAAAAAACTAAGAATTTAGTTGTATAACTAAAATATTAGTTTTATCTTTGTTCCGTAAAGCGGATCATCATGAAAGAACTGACACGCGCCGAGGAACAGATCATGCACATTCTATGGAAGCTGGACAAAGCTTTTGTTAAAGAGATCATTGAGGAACTCCCCGGGCCCAAACCGGCTTACAATACGGTTTCTACCATTGTTCGCATCCTCGAAAAAAAAGGATTCGTTTCTTATAAAGCATTCGGAAAAGCACACCGGTATTTTCCCCTCGTGGAAAAAGAGGCTTATTCCAAGGCACATATGAACAGTTTTGTAAAGAATTACTTTCATAATTCCTATGAACAGATGGTGTCGTTTTTCGCCCGTGAAAAAAGCATCAACCTTAAAGAGCTGGAAGAGATCCAAAGGATCATTAAAAGTGAAATAAAAAATCAAAAAGATGGTTGACCTGGGAGTGTTTCTATATGAATCTGCCATCAGCATCGCAGCCTTGTACATGTTCTACTGGCTGCTCCTTAGAAAAGAAACATTTTTTTCTTTAAACCGGGTGGTACTGGGCGCATCCATGCTACTGGCACTCCTGATCCCGCTGATAAAAATTTCCTTTGCCGCAAACCCCGAACCCGGAACAGTGTTTTATATCCTGGACCGCTACATCCTTGAAGACCTGGTGGTAAGGCCCGAGTCCCGGGTTTCCGGATTTCATCCAAAAATTTCCTTCGTTTCGGTATTGTGGTTTTTGTATTTCCTGGGGGCGGTGGTATTCCTTTTCAAATTCCTGTTGCAGTTGTTTCAGGTGGTCCGGATGATCCGTAAATCCGGCATCAGAAAAATTGCCGGATTTAAATTGGTTCCCATTAAAAGAGACCTTTCACCATTTTCATTTTTTAATTTGATCTTTCTCAACACCAACAACATTCCCGGCAATGAACTAAAAAACATACTTCATCACGAAGGGGAACACATCCGGCGCTTTCATACCATAGATATTATTTTACTGGAGATCGTCTGTATTGTTCAGTGGTTCAACCCCTTCGTCTGGCTCTATAAACATGCTCTGAGGGAGGTTCATGAATTTGAAGCCGACCGTGGCGTGATACGCAAAGGAGAGAATAAAACAAACTATCAAAATCTGATTTTACAACAGGTATTCGGCAATCAGTTCTTTCAGATGGTCCATAATTTAACCGACCATTCACTCATTAAAAAACGAATCACCATGTTGACAAAAAGAGAAACAAAAATCAAAACATTAGTTAGAACCATCGCCATCCTTCCAATTGCAGCAATCCTGGTGGTGGTATTTTCATTTACCGAAGAATCTGTAAAGACGGTAAATGAAGGAAACTTCCTAAAACTCCCGACACAGGTCATTCAGAATGAATTGACCTTTGTCAGACCGGTTCAGTTCAGTAATGTAGTTTACCCCGTCGTTAAAGGCGGAAAAACAATTGACCCCTCAGATTTTCTTCCCGTTTCTGAGATCACTCCTGTAAATGGCCAACCAGACCAAAAGTCCGCATTTCAGGATTCTGGCGAAGTCTTCTTCATCGTTGAGGAAATGCCCGGTTTCCAGGGGAAAGGACAAAATGGTTTCAGAATTTATCTTGCACAAAACCTGAAATATCCTGAAATTGCTGCTGAAAATGGCATTGCCGGCAAGGTATATGTAAAATTTATTGTTGAAGCAGATGGATCCGTATCCAATGTGAAACTTGTACGTGGTGTCGATCCGGCCCTGGATGCTGAAGCCATCAGGGTGGTTAAGTCTTCCCCAACGTGGACCCCGGGAAAACAAGGAGGAAAGAAGGTCAGGGTATCATTTACATTCCCTATTAACTTCGTGACGGATACTGACGAAGACCAAAAAGATCAGCCTGTGATACAGATATCATCCCCTGAAAAGGATGTCTTTTTTATTGTTGAGGAAATGCCCCGGTTTCAGGGCAGTCCGGACATGGGAGTTTTCAGAGATTGGCTTGCAGAGAATATAAGATATCCAGGGAAAGCCAGAGAGAAAAAGATCCAGGGGAAGGTGTATGTTTCATTCATCATTGATGAAAGCGGAAACCTCATTCAACCGGAGATAAAAAGAGGGGCCGATCCAATACTCGATGCAGAGGCCATACGGGTAGTCATGGCCAGTCCACAATGGACCCCTGGTAAACAAAGAGGAAAGACAGTGAGGGTTTCCTTAACTTTCCCAATCACATTTTCTCTTAACGGTAGTGTTAATAATGCCAGGGACATTAATGAAGGTGTGCCGGAAGATGCCTTTTATGTTCTGGATGGGAAAATGATCACCAGGGAAGAGGTGGATAAACTTGACCCGGGATCAATACTTTTGATCAGGGTTTTAAAAGGAGACGATGCGCAGGAGAAATATGGGGACAAGGGAAAGAACGGTGTGGTGGTTTTTACAACGAAAAACGATGTGCCCCCTGCACCAAAACCCATTTTCCCCGGAGAAGGAGGTCCCATGTTCATTATCAATGGGAAAATCAGTTCCGGTATGGAATGGCGGGATTTAAAACCAGACAGTATCCAAAGTATTGAAGTTATGAAAGGAAAGGCCGCAGAAGCGATATATGGAAAGGCTGCAAAAAACGGAGTGGTGCTCATCACAACCAAAGGCAAAAGCAAAAAATAAATCGCAAGGAACCAGCCGCTAAGCGGTTTGGAACCGCTAAGCGGCTGACTTGAATGAACATTGGTTGGATGTCTGTAGAGCGACTTTTTAAGTCGCTTATCGATTTGCAAAATCGATCTGCAGTGATTAACCTCAGCTTTACCCCTCCCCCATTCTTTGTATCTTTGGGTAATCTCTGTTACTATCGTGAACCTTCAATCCAGGATAAAGGCATTTGCTGAAATTGGGAATTATCTTAAAAGCCCTGAATTTCTCAAATCTGGTAACCTTGCTCACAAATCCAATTCCTGGTTCACCCCTGACTTTGTTCGAAAGGCGTCCCTGGCTTTGGCAGAAAAGCTCACTGAACCGGGGCTTACAAAATGGGCTGAGGCATATCCGGCACTGAAATCCGAAGTTGCACCCAAAAACATTGGGGTAATCACTGCCGGGAATATCCCTCTTGTCGGATTTCATGATTTTCTAAGTGTGTTGATCTCCGGAAATAATTTTATTGGAAAAACCTCTTCAAAAGAGACAGGTTTACTGAAAAGGGTGGCGGATAAGCTGATCAAAATAAATTCCGGATTTAAAAATAGGATCCTGTTTTCAGATTTTAAGCATTCAGCATTGAATGCCGGCATCGCAACCGGATCGGATAACAGTGCCCGCTATTTTCATTACCGTTTCCGTGACATGCCCTGCATCATCAGGAAAAACCGGAATGGAACAGCCATTCTTACAGGCAGGGAAAACAATGCCGATCTGCACAATCTGTGTATTGACGTTTTTCAATACTTTGGGTTGGGCTGCAGAAATGTTTCAAAGATCTATGTACCAGGGAGATATGTAATGCATGACCTGGTACAGGCATTGTCAGAATATGCCGGGCTGTCAGATCACAGGCCCTACTTAAATAATCTCAGGTACCAGCGCTCTTTATTTAAAATGGATGGAAAGGCATTCATTGATGCCGGAAATATACTGCTTGCCCAAAATCCTGCACTTTCTTCACCCATCGGTGTTCTCCATTACGAATTCTACCCGGACCCAACCGCTTTAAAACAGGGGCTTTCCGTACTGGAAGGATCTGTTCAATGCATTGTCGGAGACCCGGATCAGGGGTGCATACCCTTCGGAGCATCCCAGTCGCCGGAACTTTGGGACTATGCAGATGGTGTTGACACCATGGACTTTTTACTGTCCCTATCTTGATTTGTCCTCAAAATGTATTAAATTGTATCAACCAATTGTCTTTTACCGTGGTTGACACATTTACATTCAGGGCCATTTCAAATGAGGAAGAAGGATTTTTACTGGAGATTAAATTGCAATCTGACCAGACTTTTTTTGAGTTCCACGAGGCCATTCTTAACAGTCTCGGCTACGATAAAAGTCAGCTCACCTCCTTTTACATAACAAATAAAGACTGGGAAAAACAAGAAGAGATCACCCTGATTGACATGTCTGAGGGGACTGCTGTTGATTTTCTCAAAATGGAAGACACCCTGTTAAAGGACCGGCTTAAGGATGAACGGTCACGCCTGCTTTATGTGTTTGATTTCTTCTTTGAAAGAGCCTTGAATATGGAACTCATTCAAATAAAAAAAGAGGATCTGCAACAGAATCTGCCGGTAGTGTTAAAACTCGAAGGGACCATCCCTCCACAGGCACAAATGCCGGACAATATGGATGAAGGCCTTGGTGACTATTCCGGGGATCACCCGGATGAGGACATACAATTTGAATCTCTGGATGATCTTGATCTCTGAGGTTTTATCCCGGCAATCCAACATTCTGATATTTTCCCGGAAGCAGCCGGGTTTCTCCATGCAATTTCACATGTTAATCGCCTGAAGAGGCTATCTTTGTCTTCCTGATGAAACCGACTCTGTTAGTCATAGTGGGGCCAACTGCAACCGGAAAAACCGGTCTGGCTATTGATCTGGCCGAACATTACGCGACAGAGATCATCTCGGCAGATTCGCGGCAGTTGTTTCGTGAGATGCTCATCGGTACGGCTGCACCTTCCCCCGCCCAACTTGACAGGGTCCGGCATCATTTTGTGGGAACCCTGTCTGTGAAAGATTATTTTAATGCAAGCATGTTTGAGGAAGAAGTTCTGAATTTGCTGGAGGGTCTATTCGCAACACATACCCTCGTCATCATGGCAGGTGGATCGGGCATGTATATCGATGCCGTATGTTCGGGTATTGATGAATTGCCCACCATTGATCCTCAAATAAGGGATCGTTTGCAGGGGCAATATAAGAGAGAGGGCATTGAAAGCCTGAGGATGCAATTAAAGATACTGGATCCCGGGTTCTATTCAAGAGTGGATCTGAAAAATCCAAACCGCATCTTAAAAGCGCTGGAAGTCACCCTGATGACAGGGAAGCCCTATTCATCATTCCTTACAGCAAAAGAAAAAACCAGACCATTCAACATCCTGAAGACCGGGCTGAACCTTCCCAGACCACAATTGTATTACAGAATTGACCGGCGGGTCGATGCAATGATTGCTGCCGGTCTGGTGGAGGAAGCGCGCCGGTTGTTTCCTCTCAGGCATCTGAATGCCTTAAACACGGTTGGGTATAAGGAACTGTTTGAGTATTTTGAAGGCAAGGTTGATCTGAACCGGGCCATTGAGCTCATCAAACAAAATTCCCGGCGTTTTGCCAAGCGCCAGATCACATGGTTTCACCGCGATAAAGACATTCGCTGGTTTGAACCGGGGGAAAAAGATAAGATCATTGAGTTGCTAAAATAAGTCAGACCTGCCAGCGTCCGAAGGTCCTGGCAGTGTCGGAAGCA
>CAYOFK010000136.1:0-7984 GCA_964403185.1 uncultured Rikenellaceae bacterium
ATGGATTCCTGCTTTCGCAGGAATGATATGGAATCTGACTTTTGAGACAGCCCCGTTGTAAAACTGCCAGGTGGCTGGGCAGGGAAATAGAGCCATCACATGAGATGCCCGGCAGGAGCGAAACATATATAGCCCGGAATGCAACCCTCTTTTTAGCCACGAATGCACGGATTAAGAACGAATGCACCAATAAGTCAACCTTTTTTAAGGCATTGAGTCTCTAAAACTCAACACTCAACACTAAAAAAGGCATCCCGGTGGGAATGCCTTTTTCAGTTGAACAGGTGAAAAAACTATCTTATTAAAACATCAGTTTTTATGGATGAATAGTTGATCTTTAAAGCACTGGCCCGGCGCAATGCCAGTTTCACATCGGTAACGATCTTCATTTTGGTGTCCTCATGAACTTTCAGGGATACCAGCATTTTGGCCTGATCTTGTTCATCCATAGCGTCGCGTTGCTGGGCAATGAAATCGGCAATATCATTCACTGCCTGAAACTGGTCATTAAGCTGGATACGGGGTTCTGTACCATAAAGCTTTTGAAAAGGAGCTGATGGTTTACCGATGTATATAAAGGAAACCAGGTTTTTCTTTTCAAGTTTTGTTGCTTCAGTGGCATCGGGCAATCTGACATCCACCATGAGATCAACTTCCTTCATGACAGTAGTGGTCATAAAGAAAAACAAGAGCATAAATACAATATCGGGAAGGGATGCAGTATTGATGGCTCCAACATTCTTTTTTCCTTTTTTAAGAAATTTTGCCATAACTATTGCCCTCCCCCTACCTTTTTAGGTTCCGCTTCAGACAGAACTGAAGAGTAGTATTTTTTAACGGCACTTTGCTGATCTTCATCCAGTTCGGTATATTTTTTACCAAACTGTTGTCTTGAGATTTCATCTCTGAGTTCATTTTTTGCCGCCAGCAATTCATTCTGTACCTGGATATATGTTCCATAGGAAGTTCCCCAGTCGTTCCGTAAGGATATGATAGGATTTTTTGGGACATATACCCTGCCAAAGAAGGGCAGGTCTTTAAATTCCTTCACGGGCAGGTTGTCCAGGTCGTTTGGATTGGCAATAAATTCCTTGGCTTTTTCACGCAGATTGCTAATATCCATGAACTCATTTTCAACAAGCAGGTTGTTATCCTTATTGATGAGAACGGTGAATATATTTCTTTCCTTGATCTTATCCTGGTCTTCCGGTTGCTCATCAGGAATGGGAGGCAAGCCCCTCATCAGTCCCGTATCCACATCCATGGTGGTTGTAACAAGGAAAAAGATCAGCAAAAGGAAAGCAATATCCGCCATTGAGCCGGCATTAATTGTTTGTAATTCCCTTTTTGCCATTGGTTTAAAGTTATAAGTTTAATATTCCAAAGGCCGGTTATTCCGTCCTGAAATGTTTCATTTAAAGAACTTTGCTATTTCCGAATACACTATCGATAAAATGGCCAGTCCTGCAAGTATGTAGGTTGCATACAATGCAGTTCCTGCCCATTTAAGTGTTATTGGTTCGTTTCCGGTGCCGTCATATCCGGGCATGGAAAGAATCTGATCGGAAGACAGAGCGTAGGCGATAACAATAAGAACCGCAGCGCCAACTATTCCTATGATGGTTTGTTTAATGGACTTGGGATTCAAGATCATATTCACCACGGAGAATATCAGAGTTGCTGCAGCAGCTCCCACAGCCATTATATAGGCCCACCTGAGGAAGGTCTCAGTAATGACCGGTTCTTCCATAGTGGTATCCTCAGTTCCGGGGACCACTTTACCAAGATAAAAAAGTATGGCCAGAAGCAAGGAAATGCCCATGATGACCCACAGGAAGATGTTGATTATTTTAGCTAACTTACCTGACATGTCTGAGGTATTTATTTTTTAATACTGAATTTAACCAGAAGATCCACCAGTGAAATGGAGGCATCTTCCATGGAGTTCACAAGTCCGTCAATTTTTGACAGGATGTAGTTGTAGAACACCTGAAGAATGACTGCAACAATCAGTCCGGAAACAGTGGTGATCAGAGCGATCTGGATACCACCGGCAACCAGTTGTGCAGAAACGGTACCTGCAATACGGATCTTATCAAAAGCATCGATCATACCAATAACGGTTCCCATGAATCCTAACATAGGAGCGATTGCAATGAACAGGGCGATCCATGAAAGGTTTTTTTCCAGAAGGCCCATCTGCACACTGCCGTAAGCAATGATAGACTTTTCGGCAGCCTCAACACCCTGGTCGTAACGGTCGAGACCCTGGTAGAAAATACTGGCAACCGGACCTCTGGTACTACGGCATACCTCTTTGGCGCCTTCTATTCCCCCTTCGTCAAGGGCATCTTCAACTTTTTTGAGCAGTTTCTCTGTGTTTGAAGTGGCCAGATTCAAATAAATGATCCTTTCAATTGCCAGGGCCAGGCCAAAAATAAGGGTCAGCAATACAGCCCCCATAAATTGTGCTCCCCCCTCAATGAATTTGGCTTTAATTTTTTTGTGAAGTTCGCCCCCTTCAACAGGTGCTGCCGCCGGAATTTCTTCAGTTACTTCATCAACTGCCGGGGTTTGCGTTGCCTCTTCAACAGCCGTTGTGTCGGTTGGTTCATCCTGTGCAAAAGCATGCTGGAATGTTCCTAAGCCAAGCAGTGTAAAAATCGCTACAAAAGTTAGTAATTTTTTCATGGTTAGTGATCTGTTTAGTTTAGTTATTTACGAAAGTTAAAAATTCAAATTTAATTATAAGTAAGAAATGCCATAGAATAATTCATCTTTATTTCAAAGAAACGCTATCCCTTATTCTCATCTCTGCGGAGAGGAAGGGATTCGAACCCCCGGTACTGTTTCACACAGCACACACGCTTTCCAGGCGTGCACCTTCAACCACTCGGTCACCTCTCCAATTTAATAAACAGGTCAAAGAATTCAGAATTCAGCGGAACAAAATACAAAAAAATAAATATATACACTACATTAATTTCCCACTAATTTAAAGTATTTGATTTCAAATATTTTCATTCAGGGAAGATTTCATAGTTACCTTATTGTTTCAGTCTGAAAATGTTATGGGCATTTTTCGTGGTTGATTTCGCAATATCCATCAGGTTACATCCTGTTAATTCAGCTATTTTAGTAGCTATACTAACCAGGTATCTGCTTTCATTCCTTTGTCCCCGGCAGGGTGCCGGCGCAAGATAAGGGGCATCGGTTTCCAAAACGACATGGTGCATTTCCAATTTCCGGACGACCTCACCAAGATGTGTATTTTTAAATGTGGCAATGCCATTAACACCAATATAAAATCCCAGTTCGAGAACCTGAAAAGCTTGTTCAATACTTCCGGTAAAACTGTGAAATACCCCTGATAAAGGGGCCCCTGAGAAAGTTTTCAGGACCTTTATAATTTCAGAAAAAGAATCCCTGGAATGTATCACCAGCGGGAGATCCAGTTCCAGCGACCAGGAAACCTGTTCTCTGAAAGCCTCAATCTGTTCATTTTTAAATGTTTGGTCCCGGTACAGATCAATTCCGACTTCTCCGACTGCAATAAAGGAGTCTTTATCAAACCAGGATCTGGTTTCCTGAAGCACCGCCTGATAGTCACCATTCACAGAACCAGGGTGCAGTCCCATCATTGGAAAGCATACTCCCGGAAACTGTTTACACAGGTTCATCATAGGGGATATGGTAGTGGCATCTATATTGGGAAGCAACATTTTAGCGATCCCATCCGTAACGGCATTTTCAACCACTGCCAGGCGGTCTTTGTCAAAGGCTTCAAGATACAGGTGTGTATGTGTGTCTATCAGTTTCATTTACAGGGGGAATGGTTTGTAAAAATAAAAAAAAGGGGCGAACAAAGCCCCTTCTTAAAAGATTGATCTGCTTTTCATTAAACAACACCCTGGGCCAGCATAGCATCAGCTATTTTAACAAACCCGCCAATATTGGCGCCTTTTGGATAGTTAATGAATCCGCCAGTTTCGGTTCCAAACTTCAAGCATGTTGCATGGATATCTTTCATGATTTGAAGCAGTTTTGCATCAACTTCTTCTCTGGTCCAGCTTAAACGAAGAGAGTTTTGACTCATTTCAAGACCGGAAACAGCCACGCCGCCGGCATTGGCAGCTTTGCCAAGTCCATAGAGGATCTTATTTTCCAGGTACACTTCAATGGCTTCAGGGGTGGATGGCATGTTGGCGCCCTCGGCAACAACAAAACACCCATTTTTTATAAGTTCTTTGGCCTGGTCAACATTGACTTCGTTTTCGGTTGCACAGGGAAGAGCTACATCACACGTAATAAACCATGGTCGTTTGCCTTCGTGGTATTCGCATCCGAATTTTTCTGCATATTCTTTTATCCGGCCACGCTTCACATTTTTAATTTCCATTACAAAAGCCAGTTTTTCTGCATCGATACCTTCCGGGTCATAGATTGTTCCATTTGAATCAGACAGTGAAACAACTTTGGCGCCAAGCTGGGTAGCCTTTTCAGTTGCAAATTGTGCAACGTTGCCCGATCCGGATACGGTGACTGTTTTGCCCTTCATACTGTCACCGCGCGTATTCAGCATTTCCTGGGCAAAATATACGGTTCCGTAACCGGTAGCTTCTGGCCGGATCAGACTGCCGCCCCATTCAATTCCTTTTCCTGTGAGTACCCCGGTGAATTCATTCCTGATCCTTTTATACTGTCCGTACAGGAACCCGATTTCACGTCCGCCAACACCGATATCCCCGGCGGGAACGTCTGTATTCGGACCAATGTGCCTACACAGTTCAGTCATGAAACTCTGACAGAAACGCATCACTTCATTATCTGATTTTCCTTTGGGATCGAAGTCGGATCCGCCCTTACCACCCCCCATGGGCAATGTGGTAAGGCTGTTTTTATACACTTGTTCAAATGCAAGAAATTTCAATACCCCCAGGTTGACGGTTGGATGAAAACGCAATCCGCCCTTGTAAGGACCAATGGCACTATTCATTTCAATACGGTACCCTTTGTTGATTTGGACTTCCCCTTTATCATCCAGCCAGGGCACTCTGAAAAGGATGACCCGTTCGGGTTCGGTCATTCTTTCCAGGATTTTGGCTTGCTTGTATTTGGGATGCTCCTCAATGTAAGGGATCAAAGATTCGGCAACTTCCATAACTGCCTGATGAAAAGCAGGTTCGTTAGGATTTTTGGCTTTTACCTCAGCCATGAATTTTTCTACTTTTGGATCCATTTTTTATGAAATTTTGTAGTTAATAATATAGGTTCTACCAAAGACAGCAAACATAGATATATTTTTGAATTCTACAAATGATAAATGTCGCATGAGGGATTTCTGTAAGATCCTGTAAAATATTAGAAAACAGGAATATATGGCACCATTGCACAGCAGGGAACGGCCTCTGGTTCAAATCTGTTTAATAACATATTCCTGTGGCAGATTATATGATAATCCTATAGATTTTGCCAGGCAAACTTTTTACCAGGCCTTTAAATTCAAGGTTCAACAACAGGGCTGAGGTTTGACTTATTGAAAAGCTGAGTTTCTGAGACAGTTGATCGATGGTTAATTCCCCGTCTGTTTCAAGCAAGCCGGCTATTTTCTGTTCATCGCCATCCAGGACATCAAAAAGTTCTTTCTGTATCACTTTTGAATCATTTCTTTTCCATCCCATGATATATTCCAGGTCTTGAATACTTTCAATGAGAGCTGCTTTATTGGTTGCAATCAGCCTGTTGCATCCTTTCGACCAGACATCTGTGATCCGTCCGGGAAAAGCAAAGACATCCCGGTTATAGGAATTTGCCAGATCAGCTGTGATGAGCGCTCCGCCCCGAACGCCGGATTCCACAACAATGGTGGCATCGGCCAGCCCGGCTATGATCCTGTTTCGTTTCACAAAATTGCCTTTTTCAGGAAGATCATTATGTAAAAACTCAGTGATCAGGGCGCCGTTCCTGGCGATCTCCCTGGCCAGGTCGCGGTGTGCTGCCGGATAGATGGTTTTAAACCCGTGTCCCAGCACGGCCACAGTTTGCAGGTTATTTTTCAGAGCAGATTTATGTGAAGCGCCATCAATGCCATGTGCCAGTCCGCTGACGATTATGACTTCCGGATGGTGGCGACCCAGATCTTCGATCAGGATCTCGCATATTTCGCGCCCGCGCTGGGTGGCTTTTCTTGTTCCAACCAGGCTGATGATCTGTTGGTTGTTCAGGTTGCAATCCCCTTTTTGAAACAGCAGGATGGGTGCATCCTCACATTGTTTCAACCGGTCGGGATATTCAGGATCAAAGAAGTAACTGGCGTGAATGTTGAATTTTTGAATAAATTCTGCTTCTTTTTCTGCTTGTTTGAGAATTTCGGCAGGTTTGATTTTGCGGAGCATAGATTTGTTGATCCCCGGGATTTTCAGGAGCACATTTTTGTTCTCTTTAAACACCGCTTCTGCATGGCCTGTGGCCACAACCAGTTTTTTGGCATTGATGGGGCCAATTCCGGGAAGGAGGGCGATGCCAATCTTATAGATAAGGTTGTCCGGGTTCACCAGGCTTCTATTTTGAAGAGAGTTTTCTAAACAGTACAATTAACTGGTTTTGCTGTATGGTACTGAGACCGGTTAATGATAAAGAAGGATATTTGGCAATTCCCTTTTTTACCTTCCGGAAAATAACAATATTCTTTCTGAGTTTAAAAAATGATTCCTCAATTTCAAATTTATAGAATTCCCTCAGTGGAAATTCAAATGATTTACGTCCTCCTGGAATGAATCCTATGGTGAAGTATTTTACATGGAATTTTTGATCCTCATCGGAGATATAGATAAATTGGTAACCAAGGACCACCGGAACAAGAATGAGGTACAGGTATATAGCAGATAAAAAAACGGTGATATGGACCTGTCCGATCCCAAGAACAGGTTCTTCCAGCAAGCGGGCCATGTAAAGGATGATTATGATAATAACCAACAATATGGTGCTTATTAGATTGCGTACCCAGATGCGGAGGGCAGTTTTGGTGTTTTCAATAACCATTATTAAAAGACAATTATGGATAATTTCGTTGTTTATTCAAGGAATCTCAATATGCATATCAGGCCACGACACTTTGCAATTTCCTTCTAATCAAATCTACTAAAATCCGGGAATTAATCAAAAGCATACAAAAATGCATTTTAACGGAGGGCTCTTTGTGCTTACCAAACTCTCCAAAGGGCGGTTATTCAGTTAGCGTTTGGTTTTAAAAAATGATTTTAACAGGGTGCTGCTTTCCTGCTCCAGGATTCCCCTCCGTGTTTTGGTTGAGGGATGTAAGGCTGTTGGGCCGGAAGATGTAAAACCATGGGTAGGATCGCTGGCTCCATATACCAGGGCGCCTATCTGGCACCAGAACAAAGCCCCGGCACACATGGAGCAGGGTTCCAGGGTTACATAGAGCGTACACTCGTCCAGGTATTTTGAGGCGAGATGGTTTTGGGCTGAGGTTAAGGCCAGCATTTCGGCATGAGCAGTACTGTCTGTAAGCAATTCTGTAAGATTGTGTGACCTGGCAATAATGCTGCCCGAAGCAACTATTACCGCCCCAACCGGCACTTCATCATGGCTGAGGGCCTTTTGAGCCTCTTTTAAGGCTTCCTGCATGTAAAACAGATCTCCCTTTTTAATCCTGGGTTTACCGGGGGTTTGTTTATTCATATTTTCAGGGTCATGTGGCAACCAACACACTGTAAGCTGTACAACAGACCACCCGGGATCCGGTGGTCCTGAAACAGAGGTATAAAATCAGTAGTGTCGGGTTCAAGTTAAAGAATCAGTAAAGGGAACAACAAAGGTAAAAAATATCCAATTTGAATGCAGGAGGAATGGGGTCCCTGTTTTTTTTGTGTATTTTTGCCGCAACCAAATAACCATCAACATGTACAGAACGCACACCTGGGGAGAGCTGACCATCAAGGATGTTGGCCGAAAAGTCACAATG
>CAYOFK010000137.1:0-7932 GCA_964403185.1 uncultured Rikenellaceae bacterium
GATTGATCGCAATGTGAACATAACCAATGCTTGTTTTTCACAATGTAAGTTCTGTAATTTCTATAAAAACCCTGCAGACGGGGGGGTGTACATCACTACCATGGATGAATATAAAGTCAAAATACAGGAGCTTTTTGACAGGGGAGGCGAACAAATTTTACTGCAGGGAGGATTACATCCCGGGCTAAAACTGGATTTTTATACGGGTTTGTTCCGCGATCTTAAGCATCTGTTTCCGCTCCTGAAGTTGCATGCCCTGGGTCCTCCTGAAATTGCACACCTGGCACGGATTGAAAATACCGGTTTTAAGGAAATTCTTGAAGCTCTGGTTGATGCCGGCCTGGACAGCCTGCCCGGAGCTGGAGCTGAGATCTTATGCGACCGGGTCAGGAAGATCGTTTCTCCGGCAAAGGCATCATCGCAGCAATGGCTGGATGTTATGCGGGAAGCGCATAAACTGAACCTTCCCACCTCTGCCACCATGATGTTCGGACATGTGGAAACACCCGAGGAAAGAATCGAGCACCTGGTCCGCATCAGGGAAGTCCAGGCCGGGAAGCCTGAAAACAGTTATGGATTTCTTGCCTTCATTCCCTGGCCTTTTCAGGATCTTTCTACTGAATTAAAGGACCGCATGAAGGTTGAAAACTCTGTAACTCCCGAAAGCTATCTCAGAATGATCGCCACAAGTCGCATCATGCTTCCAAACATCCCAAATATTCAGGCCTCATGGCTTACCGTAGGGAAAGCTACCGGACAATTGTGCCTGCATGCCGGTGCCAATGATTTCGGATCCATCATGATTGAGGAAAATGTTGTTTCTTCCGCCGGTGCAGATTATAAGTTTGACGCCGAAGGCATTCAGGAGGCCATTAAAGAAGCCGGGTTTACACCCCAGCTCCGCAATCAGAAATATGAATTTCAATAATCAACATCGCAAGTAAATTCCCCTCCTTCGAAAAAGGAGGGGTGGATCCCGACCGAAGGGAGGGAGACGGGGTGGTTCCTACTATAATTATGATTAAATTGTACTCTTACCCAACATCCCATCTCATGCAGAAAATATCAAACAAGAAAGAACTAAAAACAATCCGTAAATCCCTGCGGAACAGCAGCACCTCCGCAGAAGCCACTCTATGGACCTGCCTGAAGAAAAAACAAATCGCAGGTCTCAAATTCAGAAGACAACACAGCATAGAAAATTACATTCCGGATTTTTATTGCCCGCAGATAAAGCTGGCCATTGAATTAGACGGGGAACCACACGGTCTGTTAGCAAAAAGAACCCTGGATGCAGAAAGGGATGAGCATCTTAATAATTTGGGGATAAAGGTATTAAGATTCGAAAATAGAATCGTTTTCCAGGAACCTGATGAAATCATTAACCAGATTAAACTCTTTAAAGAAATGTCGGACATTAGATAAACCACCTCCCCCCTGACGCTTCCGGTCAGGGCTTAAACCTGATGATAAATGTCAGGGTAGGGGCTGTCTCAAAAGCAACCTAATGGCATCATTCCGTACTTGATACGGAATCTTTGTAATGTGAAAATCAGGCTCTTATGGATTCCTGCTTTCGCAGGAATGATATGTAATCTGGAAAGAATGGGGACTAATACAGGCAGTAGGCCCATTAGTCTGGCCGGCAGGAAAGTTCATCCCATTCTTTTTTCTTTCAAAACTATTAAGAATTATTAAAATGTAAACCTAAAGGCCGGCCAGGCAGGCAAGCCGGTCCGACGCATAATGATGACGGGGTGGTTATTCCGGGTCCCTGAACTTCAGTGTATGCAGAATACTCTCCACCTGACGAAGTAATTCACGCTTCTCGCCGTTGGGAGCATACACATACCCTTCCACCGTTACAACCCGGTTACGGGCCTCATCAACTGTAGAAAGGCTAACAAAAGGACCGCCCATGAAACTATTTTCAACCTTCCATAATCCCCGCAATTCAGCAATGTACCTCCCCTCAATCTCAAATTCCTGAAATTCCGGAGGCAACAGGTCTTCAGTGGTCATCCATGAGTTGCTGACCGGTCCGGGAACATAATATTTCAACATCCGGTTACGCTTTTCAATAAGACGTTCCTTTGTAAACAGTTCTTTGCCTGTATAGGGATAGCTATAGATAAAGATCCCCTGCAGGGTTTTCGGGGTTTCACTTTCAACCCAGGTAAATTTCGCCGAATCCAGCTTCATTCGATACCCTTTGGGAATGAATAATGTCAGTCCATGTTTGGCCTGAACATCTCTTACCAGTTCCACTTCCTGGTAGCGCTTATAATTAATGATCACCCGTTCCCGTTCAGCCAGGTTGATCCTGTCAACCAGGTATTTTGAATGGTCCCTTATCAGTCTTGCACAGCCACTGTCTGATTTTGCATAAATATTGATGAGCAACTGCGGAGTGGCCCACTGGTCGCGTTGTACAGTAATTTTTTCCTTTTCATTTGAGGGTTGCACATTGATGAGGAGTATGTTCCTGTGCGAAGTGAAAATCCTTGAGAACTGGTCAGGAACCACATGGATCAGATTAAAGAACGGTTCTGATTGTGGCAGTCCGCTTTGATCCTGAGACAGAACTTCCATAACGGCTTCACCAATTTCAGCATCCCATTTTTGTTGGGGAATAACAACCAGAACCTCTCCTGCTTTGCCTGAAATTCTGGGCCTGAGAGTATCGGTGCGGGTTAAACAGGAATTAAAAAGAACCACCGTACAAACAAGTGAAAGTAGGAAAACTGTTTTTTTCATAGGAATTCGGATTGGTTTTACAGGCTTGATAACTATTCTCTTGTTGTCTCAAAAACTATACCCAAGTGAGCTGATTCCGTTATTAAAAGCAAAATAAAACCTGCCCGGAAAATTGAATAATTTCAGGCAGGTGAATATGCTGATCTTCAAACCGGTTACTTTTCTATCTCCCCCTTTTTCTCACCTTCAGCCGCAGGTTCATCTTCTTTTGTTGCTTTTTTGAATTCCTTCATTCCCTGTCCGAGGCCTTTCATTAATTCAGGAATTTTTTTCCCGCCAAAGAGTAAAACCACCACTACCAGGATGATGATGATTTCAGCCGGTCCAAATGTAAATGCCAATACAAAATCGTTCATCGTACAATAGTATTACAGTATTTATAACAAAGTTAATAATAATTTGATTCTTTTAATTGAAATAGGATTTCTGCTCCTATTTAAAAAGTTTAATGATGTCGTTGCCATTCGCAAAAACAAGCAGTGCAAGCAACAGCACCATTCCGGTGATCTGTGCATATTCCAGAAATTTATCGCCGGGTTTACGTCCGGTAAAAACCTCGTACAGCAGGAACATCACATGCCCCCCGTCCAGTGCCGGAATGGGGAGGATGTTCATAAAGGCCAGGATGATTGAGAGAAAAGCCGTGAGGTTCCAGAACGCCTGCCAGTCCCAGGTTCCCGGGAAGATCTTTCCAATGGTAATAAATCCGCCAACCGATTCATAGGCCTTGGTTCCGCGTGAAAAAATGAGTTTAAACTGCTTTAAATAATTCTTCAGGGTGCGCACCCCTTTATTGATCCCTGCGGGAATGGATTCCAGAAAGTCGTATTTCACATGCTTGAATTCAAACAGGGTGGCCATGTCCCTGGAGATACCGATCATCCCGTCGTTGTTAAAGCCAACATTGAATTCAATCAATTCACCATTCCTGCTTACTTTGAGATCAACCGTACTGTCTTTATCTTTTGCTTTTAAATAGTCCTGAAATTCATCGTGGAAGGAGAATCCAATGCCATCCACCATTATAATTTCATCGCCTATTCTAAGTCCGGCAGTCCTGGCCGGAGAAATTTTGGTATAGCCATCAATGATATAAGGTGCAAACGGGAAGCGGGGATTGATCTCACCGCGTCCTTTTATCAGGTCGGGTATCACTCCGGAAGGTATGTTCAGGGACATTTCCTTGTCATTCCTTATTATCTGAATGGTTTTCCGGTTATTTAATACAATATCGGGAATGATCTGAAAGAAATTATCGATCTTTTCATGATCAACGGAAATGATGAAGTCTCCATCCTGCAGTCCCATGGTGGTTCCAACCGAATCGACAAGGATACCGTACTTTACATTCTCGGTTGGCAGGTACTTCTCTCCCCATATATAGAGCACCGATACATAGATCAAAATGGCCAGGAGAAAATTCACCACCACTCCGCCCAGCATGATCAACAGGCGCTGCCAGGACGGCTTGCTTCTGAATTCCCAGGGCTCAGGTGGCTTTTTCAGTTGTTCCCTGTCCATGGATTCATCAATCATGCCTGAGATTTTCACATACCCGCCCAGGGGCAGCCAGCCTATACCATATTCCGTCTCTCCCTTTTTAACCCTGAATAAGGCAAACCAGGGATCAAAAAACAGGTAAAACTTCTCAACCCGCGTTTTGAATAATTTCGCAAAAGCGAAATGCCCAAGCTCATGGAGGATGACCAGGATGGACAGACTGAGAAAAAATTGCGCTATTTTCACCAAAACTTCCATAGGTTCAATACATATTTAATCTACCGTCAGGCAATTATAAATTCAGGCACAAAAGTAATCATCCATTTATAAATGACCGCGCTATTTCACGAGATTCCATATCAGTACTCTCAAAATGGCTCAGATCAGGCTTTTCGATGAAGGCAATATGTGACATTGTCTTCTCAATGATGTCAGGCATGCGTGTGAATGGGATGGTTTGATCCAAAAAGGCCTGAACTGCCACCTCATTTGCCGCATTGAGTGTGCAGGGCATATTTCCTCCCTGGCGCATGGCTTCAAAGGCAAGCTCTAAGTTCCTGAATGTCCGCCGGTTGGCCGGTTCAAAGGTCAGTTTTGGATGCGTCCTGAAATCAAGTCTTGGAAAGCGTGTTGCCACCCGTTCAGGGAACGTGCAGGCATACAGAATGGGCAGTTTCATATCCGGCAGGCCCAATTGAGCTTTCACAGAACCATCTTCAAACTGGACCATGGAATGGATGATGGATTGCGGATGCACCAACACCTCAACCTGATCCGGTTCCAGATGGAACAGCCATTTTGCCTCAATGGCTTCCAGCCCCTTGTTCATAAGTGAAGCTGAGTCAATGGTCACCTTGGCGCCCATGTCCCAGGTGGGATGTTTTAATGCTTGTTCAGGCGTGACATTGGCCAGCGCTTCCAGGCTATATTCCCGGAACGGACCTCCCGATGCCGTCAGGTATATTTTTTCTATCTTATTAAACCCCTCACCTGCAAGGCACTGATAAATTGCCGAATGCTCAGAATCAACGGGGAGAATACGCACCTGGTGCCTCCGTGCCAGGTCAATGATCAGGTTCCCGGCAACAACAAGGGTTTCTTTATTGGCCAGGGCAATATCTTTTCCGGCTTCAATGGCCGCAATGGTTGGTATCAGTCCTGCATAGCCAACAAGGGCTGTAATGACCATGTCCACTCCGGGCATCTGAACCACCTCTGACAATGATTTGCGTCCGGCAAAGACCTTTACAGGAAAGTGTTCCAAACGTTTCTGAAGGCGGGCATACATTGTTTCATCACCAATGACCACGGCATTGGGAAAAAACTCACGCGTTTGTTCTTCAAGCAGGTCAATATTTGTCTGAGCGGTCAGTACTTCAATCTCTAAGCGGTTTGAATGCTCCCGCACCACTTCCAGGGCCTGGGTTCCAATGGATCCGGTTGATCCTAAAATGGCAATATTCTTTTTCATATCATCCCCAAGGTAAAACTAAATTCCGGAGGTAGCCCGGAGGCCTGTCAGAAAACCACGTATTTTTCAGGATCAATGGGCTCCCCGTTATGCCAGAGCTCAAAGTGCAGGTGAGGTCCGGAAGTAAACATTTCACCGGTATTCCCCAGAATGGCAATGCTTTCACCGGTCTGAACACGGGTTCCGACACTTTTTAAAAGTTCCGCATTGTGTCTGTACACAGACACCAGGTTGTTATCATGCTGAATTTGAATAACATAGCCGGTGTCAAGGGTCCATGAAGCCATGATGACTGTTCCTTCAAGGGTGGCATGCACGATGGCGCCCTGATTTCCGACTATATCTGTGCCAAAATGGTCTTTGAAGGGATTGAATGAACTGGTGACCATGCCTTTCAGCGGGGTAAAAAAGAACAGGTTGGATACCTCATTATTGGCAACCTCATTTTCAGCCAAAGACAGATTGTACTGTTCTTCCTGTTCGATCTGATGTCTTAAGAGGGAATCCTCTAAGGATTTTGTAAAGATGATGTTGTCATAGCTGATGGATGTGTCCTGTTCCTGATCAAGGTTATCAGGGGCTTCTCCGGAGATGATCCGGCGCATATTCTCAAAATACCGGTCCCGTTTTTCCATTTCAATTTGCAGGGAATCCACTATCAGGGCATTCAGGATGATTTGCCTGCGCTGGTTTCCGTCGGGATAGCCGGGGATGAATTCCCTGAGATTTGTAAAGGAGATCAGTATGGTTACCAGCACTATGAGAAAAATAATGGAGGATACAACGATGGTAAAAAAGTCCCTTTTGGTAAGCCGGATTTTCCAGACCTCCTGTAATGTATCATCATTAAATATGGTGACCCTGTATTTATGCCTCCATGTACCGAACAGGCCGCCTCTTTTTGCCATCCTGACGCTTTTCTATTGGTTAAAGGGAGCTACAATGCTTCATAATATAATAATCAGATATCCTTAAGACACCTCAACTTCCACCGGTTCACTTTGCCAGAGCCCGTGTTTGGTACAGAATGACATGGCGGTGAGGTTCATTTTTGCAGAGGGTACCACATAAAAGTCCACCTCGGCATGACCGGGATTATTTCCAAGGCTGCCTGCTGTAAACCGGGCCTCTGCTAAAAGGAATTCCCCGTTCCAAAGTTGCAGATACTGGATATAATGATCATGGTCATCGGGATGCGGGTAGTCTTTCCCCATGTGTACTTTCACTTTGCATTTTTGATCATTTTTCACGGTTGATTCGCAGATCACGTGAGGGGTATGGCGGTCGAAATAATCCTTTTTTGCTTCATTTTCTTCGGCTGACACATCGGTTGGGTTGACAATTTTAGGCATGATTTCGAGGTTTTAGGTTGCTTGAAATATTGATTTTCGGAAGAACAAAATTACAATATTTATTTTGAGAAACCGAATACAGGCAGTATATTTGCATCCGCTATTGCGGGGTGGAGCAGTGGCAGACCCGAAAAACTCCAAATCTCTGATTTGTTTTGTTTTTCGAGGATGCTCGAAAAACTAGCCAGGCAAAGCCTGGAGATTTTCGGCACTCGTTGAAAGGAAGTTCTTTTGGTAAAGTTTGTTACTTGAAATATACATTGCGGGGTGGAGCAGTGGCAGCTCGTTGGGCTCATAACCCAAAGGTCGCAGGTTCGAGTCCTGTCCCCGCTACAAAGAAAAAGCCCATCGATAAAATCGATCGGGTTTTTTTATTTCAAGACCCGTTGGAAGCTTGCTTGCATAAGGGGATTGAAATAAAAAATACCGGAATCATGCGAAGCAGGATGGGCTTTTTCTTTGTATAGTACCCCTAATCAGGTCCGCGAAGAGCGAAGCTATGAGCAATCCTGTCTGTGAAAGTATAAAGTATATAAACCATCCTCAAGCATTAGCGAAAGCAGGCTTTTTCTTTGTATAGCACTCCAAACCAGGTCCGCGAAGAGCGAAGCTATGAGCAATCCTGTCTGTGAAAGTATAAAGTATATAAACCATCCTCAAGCATTAGCGAAAGCAGGCTTTTTCGTTGTTTAGCACTGCCAACCAGGTCCGCGAAGAGCGAAGCGATGAGCAACCGAAGCCGGAGAATACTCCGGTTGAGCTCATGAGACCTCACAAGAGGTCGAATAATCCTGTCCTCCTGTTTTCCAGGCTCAATTCAGCTACAAGCTGCTTCAAATCCATGTTCTCATT